>JAUXWS010000043.1 GCA_030685015.1 bacterium | reverse complement strand
GATGACGGGTCCTGCTCAGGAACGGGGCTACGTCGGTTTGGACGGCTTCTCCTGGGGAGTGCTGGACGGAGGGGCCTCCTTGTTGGTGGGGCTGGCCTCCGGCTTGCTTTCCGGCTTTTTGGTCGGGGTGGCCTCGGTGGCCTTGGCATCCTGCTTGGCCTTCTTGTCCGTCACCGTGCCTTTCTGCTTCGGCCGCTTGGGGCTCTTGGTCGTGGCCGGCGCCTCCTTCTCCAATTCTGGCATCAATTGATCGGGCCGGATGCGCTCGCCAGGCTTTCCTCCCTTGTCGTCGGTGCTGATGACCGAGGATCGCCACCCTGGCCCGGCCGAGCCATCGCCCGGCTGCTCCGTGCTGAGGATGCTGGGCGGGCGGGGCAGGGGCTTCTCACCGTAGCCCGGATCGAGACGCTTCCTGATGTCCACGAACTCCGGCTTGTCGTCGGTGCGGCGCGCCGGCGCCTCGACCCACTGGCCGGGGTCCGTCAAGCGGGGCGACTCGGTCTGCCGCCAGCGCTCGCTGTAATGCCGGTTGGCCCCCCACACCGAGCGGGCCCGCCAGGGACGTGTGTCATAGTCCCAGGGGCTTCCCCCGCGCACATAGACGTAGTAGACGGGCGGACGCCACCAGGAATGCCATGGACCCCAGAGGAAGCAGTGTCCATAGTGGGAGTGGGCATGGTAGTGGTGCACCACCTCCCACCCGCACCAGCAACGGTGGGACGTGCAGGCGGGGTGCCAGCAGTCGCAGTAGGGGCACCAGTAGTCGTAATGGTGCTGATGGATGGACAAGCCCACGTGGACATTCCGCTCCACGTCGTCATCGTCGGCGACGGCCGCCTCGTGGACATTGGTCGCCATGACGGTGAGGAGGGCCGTGGCGTAGTTGCCCAACTCCTTCTCGCTGCGGGTCAGCCGGGCGTGGATGTCGGGCAGGTCGCCCGGATCCGGGGCCAGGAAATGGTGGCGGGAGCTGCGGATGGGCCGATGCTCGCGGGTGTGGACGACCACCAGCTGCTCGATGCCGGGCGTGGAGCCGGCGTAGAGCGGGTCCAGCACCACGGGATGCCCGGCCCGCGCCTGGCCACGGCCATCCTCGGCCAGGACGGGATAGAGGAGGCTGACATAGCCGCCGGCATCCAGGGCGTAGACATACATGAATCCATCGGCGAGAGGTTGCAGCGTCAGGCGATAGGGCTCACTGGTGAAGACCTCGCGCTGATCGAGCGAGATCTCCACGCGGGCCTCCTGCCCCCGACGGCTGCTCCAGCCAATGTTTGTCATCAAGATCAGGGCCAGGGCCCAGGTCAGGGTGCCTTTCATGGGATCCTCCTTGTCGCGCCGCATGTGCGAACGCGAGGGGCATACCTGGATCAAGGCCTCCAGGTTTCATCGACGGTCAAAATGCCGCTTTTGCCAGGACCTGCCAAGGAGGATCGACCGCCGGTTGAGGAAGCCGCATTGCCTGCCGCCGCGTCAATTGTGACCTTCCCTCAAGCGGGCAGGCAGGGAGGGGCATGTTCAACGTCGTCTTGGTGGAACCGGAGATTCCTCAGAATTCGGGCAGCATCGTTCGTCTCTGCGCCTGCACGGGCAGCCGTCTCTTCCTGGTTGAACCACTTGGATATCAATTGGATGACTCCCGCTTGAAGCGGGCCGGCCTGGATTACTGGGAGAGGGCCGTTTATCGTGTGGTGCCCAGTCTGGATGGTTTGCTGGAACGATTTGGTTCGGAGCGCTTCTTCTTTTTCACCACGAAGCTGGGCAAGACCTATACCCGGCACGCCTTCCGCTCTGGAGATTTTTTGGTTTTCGGCCGTGAATCCCGAGGCTTGCCCGCGACCCTCTTGCGCGAGTTCGCCGACCAAGCCCTGACTATACCCATGCCTGGCCGCACACGCAGCCTCAACCTGGCCAACAGCGTGGCCGTCGCTCTCTATGAAGGCTTGCGCCAGGTTGAGGGATGGCCCACTCCGACCACCAACCTGGGAGACCCTGCAACCCATGATTGAAGCCCTGGCCGCCCGGCTTTCCGGCCTGATCCGCGACCTCTTCCAGGTGGAGTTGCCCCCCGGCGACATCCAGCTGGGGCCACCGCCCGACCCGGCCCTGGGCGACATGGCCTTCGCCTGTTTCCCTCTGGCCAAGGCCTGCCGCCGCGCCCCGCTCCAGATCGCCGCCGCCTTGGCGGAGGCCCTCGCCGGCGCGGCTGGCATCCAGTCGGCCCAGGCGGCGGGTCCCTACCTCAACCTTCGCCTGGCGCGACCCGAATGGTTCGGCTCGGTGCTGGGCGCCTGGTTGAAGGGCGCGCCGCCGCTCCACCTGCCGCCCGCCGAGCGGCGCCGCATCGTGCTCGAGTTCAGCTGCCCCAACACCAACAAGCCGCAGCACCTGGGGCACGTGCGCAACAACATCCTGGGGGACGCCCTCTCCCGCCTGCTGGGCGCCGTGGGGCACGACGTGGTGCGCATCAACCTGATCAACGACCGCGGCATCCACATCTGCAAGAGCATGCTGGCTTGGCGGAAGTGGGGCGGGGGAGAAACACCGGAGGCGAGCGGCCTCAAAGGCGACCACCTGGTGGGCAGGTTTTACGTGATGTACGCCCAGCGGCTGGCCGAGGAGGAGGCCGCCTGGCGATCGGCGCGCGGGCTGACTGGCCGGGCGACGGACGAGGAGAAGCGCGCCTTCGAGGCGCAATCCGCCCTGCAGGCCGAGGCCGGGGCCATGTTGCGGGCCTGGGAGGCGGGCGATCCCGCGGTGCTGGCCTTGTGGCGGCGCATGAACGACTGGGTCCTCGCCGGTTACGAGGAGACCTATCGACGCCTGGGGATCGCCTTCGATCGCATCTACTTCGAGAGCGACACCTGGCTCCTGGGCAAGGCGGAGGTGGAGGAGGGCCTGGCGCGGGGCATCCTGCAGCGGGACGCCGGCGGCGCCGTGCTCTGTCCGCTGGACGAGCTGGGCCTGGAGCCGAAAGTGCTCCTGCGCTCCGATGGCACCTCCATCTACATGACCCAGGATCTGGGCAATGCCGTCACCCGGCATCGGGAGCTGGGCTTCGACGAGATGATCTACGTGGTGGGCAGCGAGCAGGAGCACCACTTCCGCGTGCTCTTCCATGTCCTGGCGCGCCTGGGCCATGACTGGGCGGGACGCCTGACCCACTACAGCTACGGCATGGTCAATCTGCCCTCCGGCAAGATGAAGAGCCGGGAAGGGACGGTGGTGGATGCCGACGACCTGCTGGACGAGCTGGAGGGCGCCTGCCGCCGCGTGATGGAGGAGAGCCGCAAGCGTCTCGACCTGGAGGAGAAGGCCCGGGCGGCCATTGCCCACGACCTCGCCCTGGGAGCCGTCCGCTACTACATCCTGAAGGTCACGCCCCGCCTCGATATGTTGTACGATCCCGAGGAGAGCATCGACCTGGCCGGCAACACCGGCCCTTACCTGCAGTACGCCCGGGCCCGCATCGGCAGCCTGGTGCGAAAGAGCGGGCTGGATCCCGCCGTCGTGACGGACTTCGACCTCCTGGGAGAGGCCGAGGAGGTGGAGCTGCTCACCCATCTGACCCTCTGGCCCGGCGAGATCCGCCTGGCCGCCGCCCAGCTCAATCCCTCCCGCGTGGCCCAGCGCAGCTACGACCTGGCGCGCAGCTTCTCGCGCTTCTTCAACGCCCACAGCGTGTTCGACCGGGTGGACGATCCGCGCCTGGCCGCCCAGCGCGTCGCCCTCACCGCCGCTGTGGGACACGCCCTGCGCCAGGGTCTGGACCTGATGGGCATCCCGGCCCCGGAGCGCATCTGATGGCCCGCGCCCGCCCCCTGAGGCTGCTCTCCTGGAACGTCAACGGCCTGCGCGCCGCCCTGGGCAAGGGATTCCTCTCCTGGCTGGAAACCGACGGGCCGGACCTGCTGGCCCTGCAGGAGACGCGCGCCCGGCCGGAGCAACTGCCCGGCCATCTGCCGGATGAGCTGGCGCGCCTGGGCTACCGGTCGCTCTGGCACCCGGCGGCGCGCCCCGGCTACTCGGGCACGGCCCTGTTCAGCCGCCTTCCCGGCGAAGCCGTCCCGGGGCTGGGCGCCCTGGACCCCGCCCTGGCCGCCTGGGACGACGAGGGCCGCGTCTGCGGCTGGCGGCACCCCGGCTTCCTGCTGCTCAACGTCTATTTCCCCAACGGCACCTCGGGCGAGGAGCGGCTGCGCTACAAACTGGACTTCTACGAGATGTTCCAGACCCTGTGCGAGTCCCTCCAGGCGGCCGGCGAGTGCCTCGTCGTCTGCGGGGACCTCAACACGGCGCACCGGGAGATCGACCTCGCCCGCCCGCGGGAGAACCGCACCGTGAGCGGATTCCTGCCGGTGGAGTGCGCCTGGGTGGACCGCTTCACGGCGGGCCGCGCCCAGCCCGGTCTGGTGGACAGCTTCCGCCACTTGCACCCAGCCGCCGCGGCGCGCTACTCCTGGTGGTCGCAGCGTGGCGGGGCGCGCTTGCGCAACGTGGGCTGGCGCCTGGACTACTTCTTCATCACGCCCGACCTGCTGCCCGCGCTCAAGGGGGCCGAGATCCTGGACCAAGTGTCCGGCAGCGACCACTGTCCTGTCGAACTGGTCCTCGCCCTCTGACGGCTTCGGAACTCCCGGACTTCCTCATTCCGGCCCGCGATTTGCCAGCTCCGACCAGGAGCCGCCTTGCCGCCTGTTCTTGGGCAATTTCTGCCCCAGGAGCGGGTCGGGGCGGGCAAGGGCTGCGCAATCGGGGAGTGGCATGGCCGACGAACAGGGCTCCTTCCAGGAAAAAACAGAAGAAGCCACACCAAAGCGGCGCGAGGACGCCCGGCTGGAGGGCCAGGTGGCCCGCAGCCAGGAGCTTTCCTCCGGCGCCGTGCTGGGGGCGGCCCTCCTCACCTTCATCATCGCCGGCGGATGGATGAAGGACCAGATGATGGGATACATGTCCCGCCGCTTGGTCGTGCCCCCCGCCCTCGCCCTCGATCTGGACAATGTCCCCGCGCTCATGCGGGAGGTCAGCTTCACCGCCGTGCTGGTGGTGACCCCCTTGCTGGCGGCCGTGGCCGTGGCCGGCCTGCTGACCAACCTGGGGCAGGTGGGCCTGCTTTTCTCGGCCAAGCCGCTGAACCCCAACTGGGGCCGCTTGAATCCGATCAAGGGCATCGCCCAGCTTTTCAGCCTGCGCAGCCTGATGGAGCTGGGCAAGAGCCTGGCCAAGGTCTCCCTCGTGGGCCTGGCCGTGTGGATGGTGCTGCGGCGCGAAGTGCCCCTCCTGCGCCAGCTGGTCTTCAACCAGCCTTCCGAGCTTCTGCCCGCTTTGGGCGCGGGAGCCCTGCGCCTGACCGGCTGGGTGCTGGCCATGTTGCTGGCGCTTGCCCTGCTCGACGTGACCTTCCAGCGCTGGGACCTCTCGCGCCGGCTGCGCATGTCGGTCAAGGAGATTCGTGAGGAGCTGAAGCAGACGGAGGGGGATCCCCTGCTCAAACGGCGCCAGCGCGGCATCCAGCTGGAGACGGCCTACAACCGCATGATCCGCGAGCTGCCCAGCGCTGATGTGGTGGTGACCAACCCGGTCCACCTGGCCGTCGCCCTCAGCTACAAGGGCGGGGCCATGCGCGCCCCGCGCGTGCTGGCCAAGGGGCGCCGCCTGGTGGCCGAGCGCATCAAGGAGATCGCCCGCCAGCACGGCATTCCCGTCATCGAGGACAAGCCCCTCGCCCGCGCCCTGTTCAAGGCCTGCGCCGTGGGTGATGAGATTCCGGGCGAGCTGTACCGCGCCGTGGCCGAGCTGCTCGCCTTCGTCTACCGCTTGAAGCGGAGGAGCGCATGAGCGCCGTCGCCTCCAGCCTGCTCGGCAAGAGGAGCGACCTGCTCCTCGCCTTTGGCGTGGTGGGCATCCTGGTCATGATGGTGTTGCCCCTGCCGCCCATCTTCCTGGACCTCCTCCTGGCCCTCAACATCATGCTGGCCTTGATGATCCTCCTGGTGGCCCTCTACACCCTGGAGCCCCTTGACTTCAGCATTTTCCCCGGGCTGCTGCTCATCCTCACCCTCTTCCGCCTCTCCATGAACGTGGCCTCCACCCGCCTCATCCTGGGCCAGGGCTACGCCGGCCGCGTGATCGAGGCCTTCGGCCACTTCGTCACCGGCAACAACCTGGTGGTGGGTTTCATTGTCTTCCTCGTCCTCGTCCTCATCAACTTCATTGTCATCACCAAGGGCGCCGGCCGCGTGGCCGAAGTGGCCGCCCGCTTCACCCTGGACGCCATGCCCGGCAAGCAGATGGCCATCGACGCGGAACTCAACAACGGCCTCATCGACGAGAAGGAGGCGCGCCGGCGGCGGGACCAGATCAGCCGGGAGGCGGACTTCTACGGCGCGATGGACGGCGCCAGCAAGTTCGTGCGCGGGGACGCCGTGGCCGGCCTTATCATCACGGCGATCAACCTGGTGGGCGGCATCGCGGTGGGCACCGTCCAGCTCAAACTGAGCCTGGCCGAGAGCGTCAGCACCTTCAGCCAGTTGACCATCGGCGACGGCCTGGTCAACCAGATCCCCGCCCTCATCGTCTCGGCCTCGGCCGGCATCATCGTCACCCGCGCCGGCGCCCGCAGCATGTTCAGCCGCGACATGGCCCAGCAGCTGATCCTCCAGGAGCGCCCCCTCAAGGTGGCGGCCGTGCTGCTGGCCCTGTTCGCCGTCGTGCCCGGCCTGCCCGCCCTCCCCTTCCTCCTGCTGGCGGGGGGCGCCGGGCTGCTGGCCGCCCGCCTCTCCCGCGATCGTCGCCGCCAGGTGGTCACGCAGGAAGTGGAGCAGGCCCGGCCGGCGGAGGAGAAGATCGAGGACTTCCTCGTCCTGGACACCCTGGAGATCGAGCTGGGCTACGGCCTCATCCAGTTGGCCGACCCCGCCCAGGGCGGCGATCTGCTGGCCCGCATCAAGCGCTTGCGCAAGCAGGTGGCGGCCGACCTGGGCATGGTGTTGCCGCCGGTCCGCATCCGCGACGACATCAGCCTGGCGCCCGAGCTCTACCGCATCCGCATCCGCGGCATCGTGGCGGGCGAGGGCGAACTGCGGCCGGGCTGGCGCCTGGCCCTGGGCGCTCCGGAGCGGGAGGGCGGCGAGGAGCTGCCGGGCATCCCCACGATCGATCCCACCTTCGGCATGCCCGCCCTTTGGGTGCGGGAGGCCCACCTCCACCTGGCGGAGCGGGCCGGTTGCGCCCTGGTGGATCCGGCCGCGGTGCTGGCCACCCACCTGGACGTGCTGGTCAAGCGCCAGGCCGGCCGCATCCTCAGCCGCCAGGACGTCAAGAAGCTGCTGGACAACCTCAAGCCGGAGCACGCTGTGCTAGTGGAGGAGCTGGTGCCGGGCCAGCTCAACCTGGGCCAGATCCACAAGGTCCTGCAGAAGCTCTTGCGCGAAGGCGTGCCCATCCGGGATCTCAGCACCATCCTGGAGAGCCTGAGCGACACAGCCGACCAGTCCAAGGATCCGGAGATCCTGGCCGAATATGCCCGCTTCGCCCTCGCCTCGACCATCTCCACCATTCTCAAAGGAGAGTACAGCCGGATAAAGGCCGTCACCCTGGATACCGATCTAGAGACAACGCTCGCGCGCGAGCGCGATGGGACGCGCCCCGGCAGCTTGTCCCCGGAGGATTTCGCCCAGGTCATCCAACAGCTTCGTCAGGCCCGCGACCGTCTGCAGGCCGAGGGACGGACGCCGGTGGTGGTGACCCGGCCCGAGATCCGCTCCTATTTGCGTCGCCTGCTGGAAGGACCATTGCCTGACCTGATGGTCGTGGCCTACAGCGAACTCAGCATGGACGTGGAGCTGGAATCCATTGTCCAGGTCGCCCTGCCCCGTCGCATCCGGCCGGCGGAGGGTGCCCTGCGGGAGCAGCCCGCATGAGGGCGGCGCCGGCGGTGAGATGGGCTGAAGCCCCGGAACGGGGGTCGGTCGCGGCCAGGTTGCCGGCCCGACTGCTCCGGATCAAGGGGGATGGAGATGCGCGTCCATGGCAAGAGGGAGGATCCATGGACAGCCCCGACACGCTGCGGGCCAGTTGGCTGATCGTCGACGACGACGAGGCCACCCTGGGCCTGCTTGCGGCATTTCTTGACGCCAACGGCGCCCGCACGGCCACGGCGCGGGACGGCCGCGAGGCGGTGGCGCATCTGGCGGACACCACGGTGGATGTGGTGCTGACCGATCGCCACATGCCGGGGCTGGACGGCGACGCCCTGCTGCGCGAGGTGCGCGCCAAGTGGCCCCACACCGACGTGGTGATGATGACGGGCATGGCCAGCGTCAAGACGGCGGTGGAGTCCATGCGCCTGGGGGCGGCCGACTACATCGAGAAACCCCTTGACCTGAAGACCGCCCTGGGCATCTTCCAGCGTGTCGAGGAGCGGCGCCGCCTGCGCCAGGAGCGGGACCGCCTCAAGGCCGAGGTGGCCCTGCGCGAACTCAGCCAGGTGATCACGGCCAACCTGCACATGGCGGACCTTCCCTCCCGCATCGCCGACCTCATCACGCGCGTGTTCGAGGTGCCCGAGATCACCATCCTGTACCGGACCCAGGGCGAGGAGGAGGACGGCCTCTTCTGGCGCTCCTACGCCGCCGGCACGGAGAAGGAGATGACGGAGGGGGAGCAGATGCTCGCCCTCGAGGCGGCCACCCAGGGCGACCTCATGCAGCGCCGCCTGGCGGGGCGCTGGGTCGTCTGCCTGCCGCTCCTGGTGGATTCCCAACCGCGCGGCTCCATCCTCCTGGGGCGTTCAACCAGCGAACGCGAGTTCGATCTGCACCAGCTGGAACTGCTCCGCATCATGGCCTCCCATGTGGGCATCGCCCTGGAGAACGCCCATCTCTACGCGGTTGCCACGCGGCAGATGCGCAGCACGCAGAAACTGGCCGAAGTCGGCCGCCGGCTCAATGCTAGCCTTGACATGGAGGAGACGCTGGGCGAGATCCATGCCGGCATGGGCGGGCTGGTCTCCTGCGACTACAGCGTCGTCGTACTGCTCGATCGCAGCCAGGATCAGCTCCTGGTGGACATCGCCGGCCTGCGGGCGCCCGGGAGCGAGTTGCTGGAGGCCCTGCTCGCCGCCATTCGCACCCGGGTCCAGCGCATTCCCGACCCCGCCTTCCGCTACGAGTCCGAGCAGGCCAATCTGCGCTGCGAGGCGCCCGGACTGGAGGTGGCGACACATCTCGAGCAGGTGGCCTGGGTCTCCCTCACGGACAACCAGGGCAGCGTCGGTCTGCTGGGCGTGGTGCGCCTGGCCGGGGAGCCCATTCTTCCTAGGGAACTGCAGAACATCATGCTCCTGTCCTCCAGCGTGGCCTCGGCCCTGCAGAACTCCCTGCTCTACACCAGCATGCGCCGCATGCACCTGGAGACCATCCATGTCCTCTCCAAGGCCATCGATGAGAAGGACCACTACACCCACGGCCATTCCGCCCAGGTGGGGGCCATTGCCGTCAAGCTTGGTCGACGGCACGGCATCCAGGCGGCAGAGGAGCTGGAGGAGATCCATCTGGGGGGGCTGATGCACGACCTGGGCAAGATCGGCATCCGCGACTCGGTGCTGAACAAGCCGGGACGGCTGTCCGACGACGAGTACGAGCACATCAAGACCCATCCCCTGGTGGGGGCCGAGATCCTGCGCCGCGCCCCCCATCTCAGGCCGCTCATCCCCTTCGTGCGCCACCACCATGAGCAGTGGAACGGGGAGGGATACCCCGACGGCCTCGCGGGAGAGGAGATTCCGCTCAAGGTGCGCATCCTCACCATCGCCGACACCTTCCACGCCATGGCCTCGGACCGCATTTACCGACAGGGCATGGCCGTGGACCAGATCCTGGACTACCTGCGCGCCAACGCCGGCGTGCTGTTCGATCCGGTGCTGGTGGACCAGTTCCTGGACTGCTGGCGGCGCGGCATCATCACACAGGACGACATCAATCTCGAACCTGACAGCATGCAAGCGGTCGGCTGAGACAAGGAGGGGGCATGGACATCCGGACCTTCACGGGGCACACCCTGGTCGAGGCGCTCAGCCAGGTGAAGCGCGAGTTGGGCGAGGACGCCGTCATCCTGTCCAGTCGGCGGGTGGAGGAGGCCGCGGGTCTGCCCGATGGCCACAGCGTCGAGGTGGTGGCCGCCCAGCCGGCCCCCCAGCCCGCCCGCCGGCCCAACCCCCGCGGCGAGACCCGGGCCTGGACCCCGCCCCGCATCTCCCGGACAGGCTCCGGCCAGGAGTGCGCCCCCCTGCCCGCTCCCTTGGCCGCCGCCCCGGGCCCTCTCCCGGCCGCGCCCCCGATCACTGCCTCGCCGGTTGCCGCGCCGGCGGCGGAGGACTGGCAGGGCCTGCGCACCGAATTGCAGGAGCTGCGCCGCGCGATGAAGGACATGGACCAGTCGGCGCGCTTCGGCAGCCACCGGGCCTGGAGTGTCCGCCATGAGCAGGCGCTGCGCACCTTGTGCGGCCGCGGCATGTCCCGGCCCACGGCCTGCTCCCTGCTGGACGAGCTGGAGGATGCGGGCGACGACACGCGATGGGAGAAAGCGCTGACGATGGCCCTGGCCCGGCGCCTGCCCTGCGTCGGCACAGAGGTGCCGGACAGCTCGCCCGGTCCCCGCATCGAGGTGCTGGTGGGTCCCACCGGCGTGGGCAAGACCACGATGCTGGCCAAACTCCTGCTCCACCGCGACGGCTTGCCCCATCGGCGGGCCGGCGTGCTCAGCCTGGACACCAAGCGGGTGGCCGCCGTGGAGCAGATCCGCCGCCTGGCGGGCATCCTGCGCGTCCCCCTGGAGCAGCTCTACCGCCCGGGTGACCTGGCGGCGGCGCTCGATCGCCTCTCCGGCTGCGACCTGATCCTGGTGGACACGCCGGGCACGGGGCCCCGCGAGCGGCTGGGCCTGGAGCGGACCCGGACCTTCCTGCGCAGCCTGAAGACCCGGCATGTCCACGTCGTGCTCGCCGCCACCATGCGTCTGGAGGACCAGTTGGCCTGCCTGGCCCCCTGGCGTCAGGCCGGGGCCGACCGCCTGCTGCTGACCAAAGTGGACGAGGCCACGGGCCTGGGCGCCCTGGTCGACCTGGCGGCCCAGGCCGCCTTGCCGGTCAGCTACGTGGGGACGGGGCAGCGCATACCGGATGACCTCGCGCGGCCGGAGGCGGCCCTGCTGGCCCGCTGGATCCTGCGCGGCGAGACCTTCCAGCTGGAGGAGACGCGCAGCGACAGCATGAAGCGGATCCGGGCCCTTGTGTCGGAGGCGCGGCTGGAGGCATGAGCAAGGGACGCATCATCCTGGTGGCGGGCCTGCCCGCCGGTCTGGGGGCCAGCACGGTGGCCCTGGCCCTGGCCGACGCCTGGTGCGGGGTCGGGCGGGACGTGGTGCTGGTCAGCTCCCTGGGCACGATGGGTCCCGCGCTGCCCACCGGCCGACCGGTCCGCCGGGATGGCCCGGCCTGCCTCCTGACCCAGGAGCAGGGTCCCACCCTGGCTCCGCTGGAGTTGTGCGACGAGGCGGCACTGCCGGCTTTTCTGCCCGTCCTGGCCCGGGACGCAGATGTTGTCCTGGTCGACCGTTTCACCGGTCTTCACGTCAAGGACAACCCCTGGTTCCGGGCGGCCGGCGAGATCCTCCTGCTGGTGGACGGACGCGCCGGGATGGACTCCCGCAGCCTGATGCTGGCCGGTCATGTCCTGCGCCATTGGCCCGACCGGACCTTGCACCTCCTGCACAACCGGATGGAGGGGCCGGGGAATTGGCAGACCAGCGCGGCCGGCTTCCAGCGCCGCTTGGAGCGGCATTACGGCATCCAGGCCCCCGAGCTGGGCTGCCTGCCCGCGGCGGCGGAGATCGCACGCAGCACGCGGGAGGGACGGCCCTTCACCCGCATGTACCCGAACCATCCCGCCTCGCGCTGCCTGCGACAAGCGGCCCGGCAGTTGATGCGATCGCCGGAGGCGGGCGTCCACCCGGCCAGGGAGGCTGCGGTGGCAGGGCACGCGGTGGCGGAAGCCTCGAAGGCAACTGATTGGATCCCGACATGAGTGCCAAATCCGCGAGTGCGAACTCCTCCGGCGACCTCATCTTCACCAAGGTGAGCGTGCTGGTCTTTCTTGGGGCCTTCCTGATGGGGTTGGGTGCCGAGCTGCCCCTCTGGACGGCCATGTACCGGGCCTTCTTCGTCTGGCTGGTCGTCAGCCTGACGGGTGGGACGATCCGCGTGGGCTGGAAGTACCACCTTTATCATCAGCGTGAACAAGAGCTTCACGCCAACCTCAATCGGGCCCGCGAGTCCGAGCAGCGCATCCTGCAGGAGCGGCGCAGCCGGCGGGATCAAATGGGCGATCTGATGGAAGTCCTCGAGGAGCGGCGCACGGCCGCGCCGGCGGCCGAGGCGGGCGCCGCGGAGCAGAAGGCCGACAACTGAGAGTCTGTGAAAAAACCTCCCACTGAGTTATTGTGTGACACAAGCCCAGCGTGGAGGTACTTAATGCACCCGATTGACTCCCCTCATCTGCACGATCCGGCGTTGCCGGATCCGACTCTTGGGCGTGTGCTTCGCGTGCAGCGGGCGATTCGCAACCAGCTTGAGCTTCGACCCTGCGAGCTGGATGCGACCCTTGGCCGGGATCATCAGGCGCGCGCCGTCTGGGCCTTCGTGGAGGCGCAGGATCTGTCGCGCTTCTACGCGGGCATCCAGACCGTGGAAGGGGGGAGCGGCCGGAGCCCGATCGACCCGGCGATCCTCTTGGGGCTTTGGCTGTTGGCCACGCTGGACGGGATCGGTTCGGCCCGCGAGCTTGCGCGGCTGTGCGTAAGCCACGATGCCTACCGGTGGATGTGCGGTGGCGTGGGCGTGAATCACCACACGCTGTCGGATTTCCGGGTGGGCCATCCCGACATGCTGGATGAGCTGTTGGCCCGCCATGTGGCGGTGTTGGTGCACAAGGGGCTTGTGCGGATGGAGCGGGTGGCGCAGGACGGGATGCGGATCCGGGCATCGGCAGGGGCGAGCAGCTTTCGTCGCCGGGAGACGCTGAAGGAGCATCTTCGTCAGGCGCACGCGCAGGTGGCGGCATTGAAGCAGGAGGTGGAGGCGGATCCGGCCGCCAGTCGGACCCGCAGTCAAGCGGCGCGGGAGCGTGCGGCGCGGGAACGGGAGGCGCGGGTGCAGTCGGCGCTGACGGCCTTGCAGGAGTTGGAGCAGCGCTCACCCCGCCCGTCACGGAAGCGGGGCGGGTCGAAGCCCGGATCACCCCAGCCGAAGGAACATGAGCCGCGGGCATCGACGACGGATGTGGACGCGCATGTGATGAAGATGGCGGATGGTGGCTTTCGTCCGGCCTACAATGCGCAATTGGCCACCGACACGGCCACGCAGGTGATTGTGGGTGTGGACGTGGTGATGACGGGCAGCGACATGGGTCGACTGGAACCCATGGTCGAGCAGGTGAGCGTCCAGCATGGTGTGCGTCCGACGGCCTGGCTGGTGGACGGCGGCTACACCCATCTGGGTCAGATCGACGTGTTGGACGGGCGGGGCACGACGGTCTACGCACCAGTTCCCCGGCCGAAGGATCCACAACGGGATCGCTACCGTGCGCACCGCACGGACACGCCCGCCGTGGCGGCTTGGCGGATGCGGATGGGGAGCGAGGAAGGCAAGGATCTCTACAAGGAGCGTGCGGCGACGGCGGAGTGCGTCAATGCGCAGGCGCGCAACCGCGGCCTGTGGCAATTCAGGGTACGCGGTCGATTGAAGGCACTCGCCGTGTTGTTGTGGTATGCATTGGCGCACAACCTCAGACGGGAGATTGCCCTCCAGGCCGCTTGAAGTCAGGCATCCTGTGATGGAAGCACAGCCGGGGCACACGTCTGCCTGGACCATGACGCAAGAGGAGCACCAGGTGATCACATAAGGGACGCAACGTCGTGATGTGGCTGCTGCGATCCACCACGCGATCGAGGAGCAGGATCGGGGGTCGCAATTGATTCACAAGCTCTGACAGGAAGTCCCCGACGGGGGCCATAGGGGGAAGCGGGCATGGGAATCCAGGCCGATCAATTGTGGGACGCCTACCGCAAGGATCCCAGCGCGGGCAACAAGGAGGCCTTGCTGGTGGCCTACCTGCCCGTGGTCAAACAGGTGGCCGGCCGCATGAAGATGTCCCTGCCCCATTCCGTCCACCTGGACGACCTGGTGGGCTCCGGCATCATGGGCCTGATCAACTCGGTGGAGAACTTCAATCCGGACTTCGGCTTCAAGTTCGAGACCTACGCCATTCCGCGCATCCGCGGCTCCATCCTGGACGGCCTGCGGGATTTCGACTGGGTGCCGCGGTCCATCCGCTCGAAGGAGAAGCTGCTGGAGAACACGATCTCGCTCCTCGAGAACGAGATGGGCCGTCTGCCCACCGATGAGGAGATCGCCCATCGCATGGACCTCTCCCTGGCCGAGTACCACAAGCTGGTGGACGATGTGAGCGCCACCACCCTGCTCTCCTTCGACCGGCCTCTCTCGGGGGACGGCGACCAAAGCAGCAACTTGTACGACCTGGTGGCCGACTCCGCCAACGACAGCCCGCTGGAGTTGATGGAGCGCAAGGAGATCCGCACCCTCCTGATCGAGCTGATCAACCGCCTGCCGGAACAGGACAAGCTGGTCATCGCGCTGTACTATTACGAGGAACTGACCCTCAAGGAAATCGGCAAGGTGCTCGACATCTCCGAGAGCCGGGTCAGCCAGATCCACACCAAGATCATCATGAGCATGAAGCAGCACATCCGACGGCTGATAAGCATGTGAGATGAACACGATCCGGCGACAGGAGACGGAGCGCCGAGTGGCGCCCATCGACGGCGGACAGCGTCCGCGGGTGCGGCAGGGGATCCGCCGCGAGGCGCCGGCTGATCAAGAGCGGCCTCCCGTCGACGGCCGCGAGAGCCGCCGTTTCGAAGAGGAACTTGCCCGTCAGCAGGAGGAGGCCGACCGGGCCGGGCCGGCGATGGAGCCGCCGGTGGCGGAGGCGGCGCCCCTGGAACCGGTGGATCGCCTGGACATCCGCGGCCGGGAGGCCGCAAGCGGGGAGGAGGCGGAGGTGGTGCGGCGGCGCGGCAAGACAGCTTCACCGGAGACGGGGCAGCATCTGGACCTGCGCGTCTGATGACCGTGACCGCCAACATAGGCCGCATCCGCCGGATCGCGCAGGGCATCCACGATCTGCCCACCCTGCCCACCGTGGTGGCCAAGATCATCCAGCTGGTGGACAATCCGCGCACCAACGCCGCCACGCTGGCCCGCCTCATCGCGGGCGACCCCGCCCTCACAGCCCGCATGCTGAAGATGGCCAACAGCGCCTACTACGGCTTCCCCCGGCGCATCGGCACCATCAACCTGGCCATTGTCGTGCTGGGCTTCAACACGGTGCGCGACCTGGCCGTCTCGGCCAGCCTGGTGGAGCGGATCAACCTCAGCCACGAGGGCGACGGGGGCATGGGCGACTTCTGGGAGCACAGCGTGTCCACGGCCGTCGCCTCGCGCATGCTGCAGCGCACGGCCCACAACCGCACGGTGGGCGAGGCCTTCGTGGCGGGCCTGTTGCACGACATCGGTCGCTTGGTCGTGGCCCGCTACCTGCCCGAGGAGTTCCAGCGCATCCAGGAAGCGCTGGCGGGGAGCGACCAGCCCCTCTGGACCATCGAGCACGAGCTGCTGGGCATGAGCCACGCCGAGATCGGCGGCACCCTCTGTCGACACTGGAATCTGCCCGAGGCCATCTGCGACGCCATCCACTGGCATCACATGCCCATGCGGCAGGAGGAGCGCAGTCCCCTCACCTGCATTCTGCACGTGGCGGAGTACATGGCCCACCGCAGCAGCCGCAATCCTCATCAAGAGGGCCGGCTGGGCGGCGTGGAGGAGGGGGCGGCCGATGTCCTGGGCCTGCGGCGCAACTCCCGCGGCGAGACCGACCTGGTCTGGTACTTGGAACAGTTCCAGGCCGAGCTGCAGCGGGCGGAGACCTTCCGCGGCCTGGTCCTGGGCCGTCCCCTGCCGGACAGCGAGGTGGGCCATGATGTCTGAGGCACTCCGCGACGGTGCGCCGGGCGGCGATCTGGGGGAGGAGTTCCGCCTGCTCGAGGAGAAGGTCCGGCAGCTGCGGGAAAGCCTGGACGAGTTGCGCGAGATCCAGGCCCTGGCCCGCACCATCCGCAGTTCCGCCTCGCCCGAGGAGATCCTCGCCGGGCTGACCGACATCCTGGGCCATGTCCTGCCGGCGCCGGAGACGGGCCTCTTCCTGTTGCAGGGCGAAGACCTGGTGGCGGTGGGCGATCCCTCCCTGGGCCTGCGCCACACGCTGCACTCCCTCCAGGAGGATGGCATCACGCGCTGGGTGCTGGACGAGCAACGACCCATCTCCGTGCCCCGCCTGGATGACGCCTCCCCCGATTGCAGCGATCTGCTCATTCCCCTCATCGTGATGGGAACGGGCATTGGCGTGCTGCTGGTCCGGTCGCCGCAGCTGGACGAGGACCTCACCAGTCACCAGATGGACCTGCTGGCCTTTGCCGCCGGCCAGGCGGCCACCGCCCTCGAGAACGCCCGCCTGGTGGAGCATCTCGAGGACAGCCGGCGCCAGCTGCAGGAGATGATCGACAGCGCCAGCGACTTGATCCTGCTGGTGGACGACGAGGGGCGGATCACCTACGCCAACGCCCGCACGCAGTGGCTGGGCGAGCCCCGTGAGCGCCTGGTGGGCCGGTGCCTGCCGGACTTCGCGAGAACGGGCGAGGGCGGGTCCGCCCTGCTGGGAGGCATCCAGCGGCGGGAGCGGGCCCTGCTCGAGCTGGACCTCTGCAATCCCGCCTTGCCCGGCCTGGGACCGGTCCTGGCCCAGCTTTCCCTCAGTCCGCTGGCGCCGACCCACCCCAGCGAGGCCACCTGCATGATCATTCTGCGCGATCTGACCGAGCGGCGTCGCCTGGAGGAGCAGGCCCGTGAGGCGGAAACGCTCAAGGCGGTCATGCTGGCCGCCGTCACGGTCAACCACGAGATCAACAATCCGCTGACGGCCATTGTCGGCAACCTCTTCCTCCTGCGCCGGGAGTTGGAGGGCCTGGCCACGCCGGAGATCCTGCAACGCATCGACACGGCGGAGCGCAGCGCCCGCCAGATCGAGGCGGTCGCCCACAAGCTGGAGCAGGTCAGTGTCGTGCGCCGGGTACGCTACCTGGGCGAGACGGACATGCTTGACATCGAACCCGGCGGGACGGACGCGAAGCTGGAGGAAAGCTCCGCGCAGCCGCCGAGCCCGGATCCGGAGGTAGCCCACCCATGAATTCCAAACTGGCCGCCTGGCTGTTGGCCATCCTGTTGCTGACCATCCCCGGGCGGGCGACCTGGCTCGAGGGCCTGCGCTGGTTCCCACACCAGTCCTTTGTGCGCGTCGTCTTCGACCTGTCCGCACCCACCCAGTACCAAGTGGCGGAAAATCTGGCGGAAGGCTACGTCGACCTGATCCTCCAGGGGGACATCAATCGCCGCATGGCGGAGAAGGTCTCCATCAACACGGGTGGCGTGTTGGATGCCAGCCAACTGCGCAAGACGGACAACTCGCTCACATGGCGCATCCAGGCGCAGGGCATGGACCGGGTCCGGCACATGTCGCTGGATGAGACGCCCTACAAGATCGCCCTCGATTTCTATTCGCGGGGAGGGCTTGGCCGTGACAAGGGTGAGGCGTCCAAGAGCGGGCCGGCCAAGGAAGCGGCCGCGGTCGCACCCGCCCAGCCCAGGCCGTCTACGCCAGTGCCTTCCAAAGAGACGGGCAGCCCGCCGCCAGCCCCCGCCAAAGCCGGCAAGGATGAGTTGACCGCTTCCGATCGACGCCTTGATGGCCTGCCCGCCGACGAGCGTCGCCGCTTGCTGGTGGGCGAGCTTCTGCTTCAACTGGGCGACAGCGCCGGGGCGATGGCCTATCTGGAGCAGGTGGCGGCCCGCCATCCCAACCACCCCTGGGGCCGCTTTCTCCTGGCGCAGGCCTATCTGGGCAAGGGGGACGAATACCGGGCCAGGGCCCTCCTGGAGCCTTTGACGGGCGATGCCAAATGGAAGTCCCAGTTGCAGCCGCTGCTGGCGCGCCTGGCCTCGCCCGACGCCCAGGGAGTCGTGCCGGGCGGCGAGATGGTGGAGGAGGATCTCAGCTTCTACCTGGCCGTGTTGCGCCAGGGGGGCGGCCTGGGTCCGGCCGATCTTTATCGTAAACCAGAGAAGGAAGCCGGCAAGGGGAGCATGACCATCGTGCCGGGCCTGCTCATGGGCGCGGTCCTGGGTTTGGTCGCCTTCGCGGTCGCCGAGCTGCGCCTGCGCCGCAAGGTGGACGCCCTGGTGCGCGAGCGCATCCTCAACTCGGACTCGCCCCGGCCCTCGCCGGTGTTGCCTCGGCAGGATGATCTGACCGAGTACGCCGAGGTCTCCCGGCGTGTGCGTGAGGAGCTGGGGCAGGTGATGCAGGAGGAGGGCGCCCCCATTTTGCGCGAGCCCACGCCCGCCCAGGCCGAAGGACAGGGCGCGACCCAGACGCGGCAGGCCCGCGGCGAAGCGTCCATCGAGGAGCGCGTCTACCAGCTGGCGGACGAGCGGAAGTCCATCGTGGAGATTGCCGAGGAGCTGAACCTGGGCGTTGACGAAGTGCGCCTGCATCTGGAGTTGCGTGAGCAGGCCGGGCGGGTGGGCAATGGCTGAAAGGCCGACAGGTCCCGCTCCTCCCGAGGCCGGCGCCAGTCGCGACGAGGGTCTTGCCGTCCTGCGCCAGATTTCCTCCCTGCTGCAGGCCTCGCTCTCGGGGGTGGACAGCCTGCAGCCCCTGTTCCAGCTGTTGCGGCGCATCGTGCCCTATGAAAGCGCCACGCTCTTCCAGAACGACGCCGGCCGCCACCGCCTGGTCTGCCGCGATCGGGTGGGCGAGGCCGAGGTCAATCCCATCGATGTGATCCGCTTCGAGATGGGCTTCGGTCTCTCCGCCTGGATCGCACAGCAGCGGCGTCCCATCGTCATCCCCAGCCTGCGCCGGCGCAGCGGTCTCGACCAGCACGATCTGCGCTCCTACATCGGACTGCCTCTGGTGGCGGGTGACGAGCTGGTGGGCGTGCTCAGTTTCGGCCACTCCCGGGCGGATGCCTTCGCCCGGGTGGAGAGCGGCGTGCTGGAGATCCTGGGCACGCAGATTGCCCTGCTTCTGAAGAACCTGGACCTGGTGGCTGCCCTCCACCTCAGCAACCAGGAGCTGAGCGACCGCAACGCGCGCCTGCGCGAGATGCAGGCCCGGCTGGTGGAGAGTGAGCGGGTGAAGGCCATCGCCGATCTGGTGGCCGCCATGAACCACGAGATCAACAATCCCCTGACCATCATCTCCGGACAGGCGGAACTGCTCGCCCTGCACCTGGAAGGCCGGGATGGACAGGCGATCGACAAGCTGGAGATCATCCAGCAGCAGGTCCGCCGCCTGGGCCGCGTGCTCAGCCTCCTCTCCGGCCTGCGACGGGCCGTTGCCTCCTCCTATCCGGGGGGTGGCCAGATGCTGGACCTGGAGTCCTCCGCCGAGCCGTCCATGAAATCCGTCCCTTCCGCCACCTGACCCGACCTTCCCCGCCCATCCGATCCACTTCCTTGACACGCGAGGAGAATTTGCGCCCTGGTGCCGCGCGACGGGAGGTCGCCGGCGCGGATCGACGGTAGAAGGGGGCAAGGAAACCGGAGAGCGGTCATGCGCCATTCCCTGCCTCTATCCATGTTCGCCCTGCTGGCCGGTGTCGGCCAGGGGAGGGCCGTCCTGCTGAACGAGATCATGAACAATCCGGCGGGACCGGAGCACAGCGACGAGTACATCGAATTGCTGGGGAATGACGAGGGGGAGATGGACCTGGCCGGCTGGTCCATCTCCGACGGCCAGGGCGTGGATCCCCTCGTGGCAGTGGGAGGCGTCGCCATGATCCTTCCACCGGGTGGCCTGGCTCTCATCCTCGACGCTGATTACGCGGGAGCCTACGACCATCTGATCACACCGGGCACCCTGCTGCTCACCGTGCCCAATGGAGCCCTGGGATCCAACGGCCTGTCCAATTCCTCGCCGGAGATGATCTCCCTCTACAATCGATCGGGAGCGCTGGTGGATGAGGTGCTGACGCGGCCTTCCCTGCCTGAGGCGGTCAGTCTGGAGCGCAGATGTCCGCTCGCCCTCTGCGACAGCTGCTGGGTGGCCGCTGAAATCGTGGGCGGGACTCCGGGCCAACCCAACAGCGTGTTGCCACGTCGCCTGGACCTGCGGGCGCGCGTGGTGGAGGATGGGCTGCACCTCATCGCCTCGGGTGGCGAGGGATTTCGCGGCATGGTGGAGCTGGCGGTCGGACAGCCGCCCTGTCAGGCCGGCCTGCGCCTGGATGAGCTCGACCTGCCTGCTCGAGGCGAACGGACATTCCAATTGCCCCCTATGCCCCTGGCGGGCGGCAATCCCCTCCTGGCAACCAGCCTGGCCGAGGACGGCAACCAGCGCCTCCTGCTGGACACCCTGCTCTGGGCCGCCGCTCCCGGGCGGCAGCCCTTCATCGAGGTGGTCCAGCCCAACGGAGTGGACTGGGTGCAGGTCGCCCTGCCGGACAGCTGTCCCTGTCTGCTGGACGGCCTTTTCCTGGAAGGGCGCGGATTCCGCCTGCGCCTGGGGGGATGGCTGCCACCGCGCGGCCGTCTGTTGGCCGGCGCCGCCCAAGCGGTCTGCGCGGACGCCCTGCACGTCCCAGGCTCGCTGGTCCTGGCCCGTGAAGGGTCCATGGCCTTCAAACGAGCAAACGGGCTCATCCTGGATGCCGCCGTCTGGCCGACGACGAGGCCGGCCCAAGATGCCCCCTGGCGCCGCCTGGACGCTGCCGCCGCCGGGGACGATCCTGGCAATTGGGTGGCCGATCCCTCGATGGCCGCCGGGTGTCCTGGATCACCTATCGATCCAGGCACGACCCTGCACGGAGCGTGGCTGGTCAACACTTTGCTGATCAGGCCCGGTGTGAGCGGGCAGGACCTGCTGGTCATCGAGAACCAGCGATTCAATGGACGCTGGGTGATGGAGATCTGGACGCTGGACGGCGAGCGCCTGGAGCGGTGTGAGCCGGCGACTCCCCGCTTCGCCTGGAATGGCCTGGTGCGTGGGCGCCGCCTGCCCTCCGGCGTCTACCTGCTGCGCTTGGAGGATGGGGCGCGGACCTGCCTTCACGCCATGGCCGTTCAAGATTGAGAAAGTTGGGCGGCAGCGCTCGACCAGCAACGACAGCTCCGCCTTGCTGCCTTTGGATGGAAGGGAGCCCGGTTGGCCCGCCCCTGCGATTTCCTGATCTTGGGCCGGCAATGGCTGACCATCAGGAAGACATCACTTGCGAAATGGATGAACAGGAACTGATTCGTCTGGTCCAGGAAAGGGACCACGCCGCCTTTGAGCGCTTGATGCGCCTCTATGAGCGGAGGATCATGGGACTCATCCGCTCTCTTATCCGGAATCCGGAGGATGCGGCGGATGTGTTCCAAGAGGTCTTCATCCGTGTCTATTTGGGAATCAAGCGCTTCCGCCTGGAATCCAGTTTCTACACCTGGCTGTATCGCATTGCCGTGAACCGCTGCCTGACCTGGCATGACCAGCGGAGTCGTCGCGAAAAACTCCACGCCACGCCGCTGGAGGGAGGAGAGGAGGATGATGAATGGCTGGAGCGGACCATCCATGTGCACGGCTTGAACGGGGACGGGCGGGAACAGGATCGGGGTAAAACGGAGCGGCTGCAAAAAATCTGGCGGGCGGTTGAAACCTTGAACGCAAAGCAGCGACTGATCTTCTGCCTTCGCTACCAGCATGGGATGCAGGTGAAGGAGATTTCGGAGATCTTCGACATGCCGGATGGAACTGTCAAGATCCTCGCCTTCCGGGCGATCCGGCACATTCGCGCTCAACTTAAGGATGGAGTTCAATGACCGCGCCATTCCAGCCCTGCGAACAGGATTGGATCGCTTTTCTGGACGGATCCTTGGACGCGACCCGGCGGCGCACCTTTGAACTCTGGCTTGGGCAGAACCCACAGGCGGGCGAGGAAATGCGGGAGCTGCAATCGCTGGACGCCGATTTGGTGCTGCTGCCTGCTCCCACCACCAGCGAAGCTGATCTGGAGGCGGCCCACGGTCAGGTGATGGCCGCATTGCGGGCCTCGCCGGCCCTCCGGCGCGATGGGCGCCCCTGGTGGCCAAGCCAGGTCTTGACGGCAGGCTTGCGCTGGGTTCCGGTCGCCGCCGCGGCGCTTTTCATTGGGATTCTACTGGGGCGGGGTCTGCCCCAGGCCCCCACCGATCAGATCGGGGCCCGCCTGGTGGACGGGCAGGAAGATCTCCTGCAACGGGTGGATGGGGTGGTCGAGGCCGGTTCCCAGCGGCCGCCCCGCCAGAGGCATCTGGATGTCCAGGATCTGGCGGTGGATGCCGATCAACAGGTGCGCATCCTGCTGCGCGAGACGAACAGCTACGAGATCAACGGGCAGACCTCGGACCGGGACATCCAGAATACTTTGAGCTACATCGTCCGCAACGACCGCGACCCCCAGCGGCGACAGACGGCGATCCAATTGTTGGAGAAGCACTGCCGAGGGCAGGAGTCCTGCCAAGTGCTGGTCTACGCCATGACCCAGGATCCGGTGGCCTCGGTCCGCCGCGAGGCCGCCTTGGCCCTGCAGGACGATCGCCAGAACGAGATGGTCCGACAGTCCTTCATCAAGATGATGGTCGAGGATCCTGCCCAGGATCTGCGCCAACTTGCTCACGGCGTCCTGTCGGAGGAGACGGAGCAGATGCAGGTGCAAGAGATGGGGCGCTAAGGGCAGAAATCCTGGAGTCCAGGCGGGAGGTTGGCATGCGATTGACCCGGGTCTTCCTGGTTGCACTGGTGGCGGCCCTGGCCCCCATCGCCCATGGTGCGCAAAGCCATTTCTTCAAGGACATCACCGTCCAGGCCGGCGACACCCTGGATGGTGATTTGTCGGTCTACCGCGGCAAGCTCATCGTCTGGGGGACCGTGCGGGGCAATGTGGCCGTGATGTTCGGCGATTGCCGGATCGAGGAGGGAGGAGCGGTTCTTGGCAATCTGGTGGTGGTGCAAGGCGGGCTCGAGTTGCATGACCCTGCCCAGATCACCGGCCGCATCTCCCAACGGGATTTCCTTGAATCGGCGGCGCGGGATGGGTCGTCGCCCTTCGCCATGGAATCCGTTCCCCTTTCCAGTGAGAGTTCTTCCAGCAGTGAAACGGAGGTAGAAACGACCCGCACTTGGGAGAGCGAAGACACCGACCTCCATCTCTCCTTCAACCGGGTGGCGGGCTTGCAGATCGGTCTCGCGTTGCCATCTGGCCGAAGACCGGTCAGCATCAAGGATCTGGTCGATCTGAACGGTTACGCGGCCTGGGCCTTCGGCACCAAGCGGCCAGAATGGAAACTGAAACTGCGCCGCAAGCTGCTCCACAACGGCCGTTTCTACCTCGCCGCCGGCATGCACCGCTACACGGACACGCAGGATGGCTGGATGCTCAGCTCGACAGAGAACTCCCTGTCCGGTTGGCTCTTGAAGCTGGACTTCCATGATTTCTACGACAATCGTGGCTACATGGCGGAGACGGGCAGCTTCCTCTTCAAGGACCGCTTGCAAGTCAATGTCGGCGCCTTCCGCGAGCACTACGGTCCACTGGATGTCGGCACCCAGTGGAATTGGTCCGGCAATGACAGCCCCTATCGCCTCAATCTGTATTCAGACAGCACGGGTTATCCAACCAGTCAGAACCAGGGAGTGCGCGTCGGACTGGATCTGTACATGTGGAAGGCAACGCGGCATGAGGATGCGTGGGCCAAGCGCGCGGGGCTGACCATCAATTACGAACGTGGCCTCGAGGGAAGTGGCCACGACTATGCCTACGAGCGGATTCTGGCGAACATCCGCTTTGGAATGCCCTTTGGCGCTCGCCACCGTGAGCACTTCGGCGGCCGCATCCTGGCGGGCAACCAGTCCGGACGCCTGCCGGCCCATTATCTCTTTCGTCTGGGCGGACCCGATGCCCTGCCTGGCTACCGGCCCAAGTCGATTGATCTTGTGGGGAAGGACGACTCCTTCGATCGGATGAGTCCCACCTTGGTCGGCGGCAGCTCCATGGTGTTGGCCAGCATCGAGAATCGCTTCTCTGGCGACCTGTTCAACATCTGGCCGCTATCTTCCTTCGATTTGCTGCTCATGGCCGACCTGGGTCAAGTGGTGGCGGGGGGCATCCGTGACATGACCAAGGCCGGTTTCCGCTCGGATTTTGGCATTGGCATCGCCGACGAGGACGACGACTTCAGACTGGCCCTGTTCCGCGCCACCGATTCGGGGGAGGCGGACTGGAGGCTGTTGTGCCGGATTCAGCGCCGATTCTAGCGCTGGGGAGACCATCATGTGGAACGCCATGATCTCGAGTCTGCTGGTGCTTGCCACTCTGGCCGTGCCAGCGGCGCTGGCCCAGCAGGTGCGCCTGCAGCGGGAGTTCAATGCGGACGGCGCCAAACGGTTGGTCCTCAACCTGCAGGTGGGGGCTGCCACCATGACCATGACCACGCACAAAGGTCCGCCCATGGTGCGGCTGGACATCAGCCATGCCAGTGGATCCGCGCCCAAGATCGACTACGCGGTGGTGGGCGGGGATGGCCGCTTGAACATCAGTTCCGGCCAAGGGGAAGGACAGGGTTTCTCCATCCTGGGAAGCCGCAAGGGCGGCACATTCAAGGACACCTGGACGATCAGCCTGTCGCGTGACCTGCCCTGCAACCTGGATGTTGAGTTCGGATTGGGCTCCGGCCAGGCGGATTTTGGAGGTTTGAACATCGAGGAGCTGAAGTTCGCAACGGGGTTGAGCGAGGTTGAACTGAACTTCTCGACGCCATGCCAGGGGGAGGCCCGCAACGTGGAGTTGGCCACGGGATTGGGTTCGATGGAGGTGCGTGGCCTGTCCAATTTGCGCATGAAGCGGTTCCAGTTCGCCGGCGGACTGGGATCAGCCGTGCTGGAATTCAGCGGACAATATCGCCAGAGTCTGGATGTCACCCTGGATGTGGGCATGGGAAGCCTGGATCTGCGCGTTCCCGAAAACATCGGTGTCAAGATCCGTCACGACGACAATTTCCTCTCCAGCCATGAGTTCGACCGGTTGGAGCGAACCAGCAGCGACACATGGTTCTCGTCCAATTGGCGCGAGGGGCCGGGCAATCTCTCCTTGCAGTTGTCAGTGGGCATGGGCAGCGTCGATCTGGAATGGATTCCGGTCAAGGGCCGCTGAGCTCTGTCGATGGCAGATCCTCGCTTGATCCCTCCGACTTCGCCTTGCCAAAGGGTCGACTGATTGACACGTTGTTTCCATGGCAAGAGTCTTCCTTGATCAGCTTTGGCGCTTGTCACTGGACATCGCTCCCCTCCTGCTTCTGGGCTTGATCGTGGCCGGTATCCTGCATGTGCTGGTCTCGGAGCGGGCCGTGCTGCGCCATCTGGGCCGGCCGGGCTGGTGGACTGTGGTCAAGGCCACACTGCTGGCGATTCCCCTTCCCTTGTGCAGTTGCAGCGTGGTGCCAGTGGTGGCCTCACTGCGGCGCAAGGGGGCCACCAATGGAGCCAGCGTCAGTTTTCTTATTGCGGCGCCCCAGATCGGCGCCGATTCCTTCCTTCTCACCCAAGGCCTGCTGGGGCCGCTCTTCGCCCTCTTTCGCATTGCCGCTTCGGCCGTCACGGCCCTGGTGGCCGGCGTGGCCCTGGATCGGACCGCCCAACCTTCCGGGCAAGCCGTTCCCCAGCTGCTTGAATCCCCTGGGATCGTCTGGCGGACGGCACCGCTGGCCTTCTGGCGTCATGTCCGCGAGTTGACAGGCAGCCTGGCCAACAACCTGCTGATCGGCCTCGCCGTCGCCGCCCTCATTCTCGTCCTGCTGCCGGAAGGCTGGTTGGACAGCTGGCAGGGCCGCAATCCCTTGCTCTCCATGTTTCCCATGCTGCTCATTGGCTTGCCGGTCTATATCTGCGCCACGGCGGCCACACCCATCGCCGCCGCCTTGGTGATGAAGGGATTGCATCCGGGGGCGGCCCTCGTCTTCCTGTTGGCTGGACCAGCCACCAACATGGTCACCCTCGTCCTGCTGCGCAGCACCCTGGGTTGGCGCTCATTGGCCGTGTACATCGCATCCATCGCCGGCGTCTCCTTGTTGGCGGGCTGGCTCCTTGGCGAATTCTGGACGGGATCGGCCCTGCCCGCCGCCCATAGCCATGCCCATGGGCACGAAATCAGCTGGTTGACCGGGGCGGGGTGGCTGGCCATGGTCCTGCTGTTGGCGTGGCACTACGTCGACAAGCTCGGCGCGACCTTCCGGCAAGGCGGGCCGGATGCGGCCCTGCCCAGCGCGGAAGATCTGAGTCTAAGCGTGGCAGGCATGACCTGCACCCATTGTGCCGGCCGGGTGGATCTGGCCCTGCGCGACACGGGGCTGGTGGCCGACCTGTCGGTGGACCTGGCTTCGGGCAGCGTCCGGGTTTGGCCGCGGATCGGCGTGGACCGCACCACGCTGCTTCCTCAGCTCAGATTGGCCGTGCGTGAAGCTGGATATGACGCGCCCGAAGATTGAGAGGAAGCGTCGCCAGCCATCGGTGGCGGGCAGTCGGTTCAGACGAAGGCGATGATAAGCGTCCAGGCCAGGACATGGGCGGCCAGCAACTGTCCGGCCGCCAGCACCATATGCCGCCCCGCCAGAACCCTCTCCTCGTCAAGCCACACCGCGCCCTGATCGTCCATCATGTCATGCTCCGGGCGGCGGATCCATGGCAACCAAGCATGCATGAGCACCTCCTGCCCGGGCAGTTGCAGCATCCGTGCCAGGAATTTCCATTCATCTATCGGATAGCCGAAGCAAGCAATGCGGAAATCGGATTCGTCAACCGAGGCATCTGGTGCAGTTCAGCGGGGTTGGTTGAAGTGAGCCATGCGGGCCTACCCCTCGATCGCTAAGTTGCCCCCATGTTCAACGCGGCAGCCACGCGACCCGGCATCCGATTTCAGCTGAAGGATTTCGAGGGTCCGCTCGATCTTCTCCTCTTTCTCATCAGCGAGAACGAGCTGGACATCTGGGACATCCCCATCGTCGCCATCACCCGGCAATACCAGGATTGGATGAACGACATCGGGGAGCTTGACCTCGAAGACGCTGGCGATTACATCCTGATGTCCGCCACTCTGCTTCACATCAAGGCGCGTCTGCTTTTGCCGCGGGAAGACGAAGAGGCGGACGAGGTGGAGGATCCGCGCCGGGAGTTGGCCCTGCGCCTGTTGGACTACCAGCGGCTGCGCGAACTCAGTCAGGGCCTGGGCCGGCTGGAGGAGAGGGGCGCATCCATCTGGCTGCGCGGATGGAGCGCCATGGATCTGGTGGAGCCTGGCCTGCGGGACGACAGCCTGCGCGCCGTGTCGCTCTACGACTTGGGCCGCTGTTATGCCGAACTGGTGGCCAGACCCGAGCGACCCCGGCACCACCATGTCGAGCTCTTTCCCCTCACGGTCGAGGACCAGATTCGCGCCATCCGCGAGCAGCTCACGCGACGGCAGGTGATGCCCCTTTCGGGTCTGGAAGGCGGGGAGCGGGACCGTCCCCGCCACATCATCAGCTTCCTGGCTGTCCTGGACATGATGCGCCAGCGCGAGGTGATCGCTCGACAGACGCGCACCAGCGGAGACCTCTGGCTCTTCCCGCCCCGGCGTCAGCACCAATGGTTGAAGGAATTACGGGATTTGGCCGAATGAGACAGCATCCCAGACTTGTGCCTGGACCTGAAGAGATCCAGCCCGGGCTTTTCGCGACGGAGGAGGCGACATCGTGGGAGGGGGGCGATCCCCACTTCGAGGAGACGCGGCCGGAGGACCTCCCGATGGATGGCCGGGATGTCCTGGAGGTGCTCGTTTTCGCTTCCGATGAAGTGCTGGAGACAGCCCGGCTGGCCAGGCTCCTGGAACGCAGCGAAGAAGAGCTGCAGGATCTCATCGCCGCCCTCAACCAGGACTATGCCGCCCAGGGCCGCTCCTTTCGCCTGGTTCATCTGGCCGGCGGCTGGCAACTGGCGGCCTGTCCCCGCTATGCCCCCATCCTGCGCCGACTCCTGAAGGAGCGGGTCCGGCCGCGATTGAGCCGGGCGGCCCTGGAAACCCTTGCCGTGGTGGCCTTCCGCCAGCCGGTGACCAAGGGTGACATCGAAGCCGTCCGCGGCGTGAAATCGGACGCCGTGCTGCGCACCCTGCTCGAGAGGAGCCTGGTGATGATCAGCGGACGAAGCGAGGGAGTCGGTCGCCCGCTGCTCTATCGCACCACGCGGGAATTCCTGGAGACCTTCGCCCTGGGGTCGCTGCAGGATCTGCCCCGACTGCGGGAGGTGCAGGACTGGCTCAAGGGCGCCCGGGATCGGGGGCCGGAGGACTTGCCGCCCGATCCCCTCGCTCCCCGGCAGCCACCTCTGGACGAGGGGTTGGACATCGCCCATAGCGGGATGGTTGGCCAGGATGGGCTGCCGGCATGAGGTTGAACCGCTTCATCTCCCAGGGGGGGCATTGCAGCCGGCGTCGGGCGGACGATCTGATCCGCACGGGCCAGGTGCGGGTGAACGGTCAGGTGGTCACGGAGCTGGGCAGCCAGGTTGATCCCGCCGTGGATGAGGTGCGGGCCGAGGGCCGGCTGGTCCAGTCCGCCGCCCGCCAAGTGGTCCTGCTCCTCAACAAGCCCAAGGGGGTTCTCTGCACCGCCAGCGATCCGCACGGCCGGCGGACCGTGTTGGATCTGGTGCAGCTTGACCTGCGCGTCGTGCCGGTGGGACGGCTGGACGGGGATTCCTCCGGCGCCCTGCTCCTGACCAATGATGGTGATCTGATGCATCGCCTGCTCCATCCCTCGGGCCATGTGCCCAAGGAGTACATCCTGTTGACGGACCGGGAATTGACGGCAGAGGAGCTGCAGCGCTTGACGGCCGGCGTGCGCCTGGACGGGCGCCGCACCAAACCGTGCGAACTGGAGCGGATCGGTCGGCCGGGCAGCCGGCCCCGCTACCGGATGGTTCTGACCGAGGGCCGCAATCGGCAGATCCGCCGCATGATGACGGATCAGGGTGTGACGGTGGAGCGCCTGCATCGCCGCAGCATCGCCGGCTTGACCGTGGAAGGGCTTGAGCCCGGTGAATGGCGCGTGCTGCTGCGCAAAGAGATCGATCAGCTGCGTCGCTTGTGTCGGCCGCTGGTCGACGGCGAGGAAAAAAGCCTCCCGCCCGGCTCCACTCCCGCCCCGGGTGTTGGCCAGGTCCGGAAGCGGGTTCCAGGATCGAGGCAGGCCGGATTCAAAACGACCAAGGCCAGGAAGCCAAGCCGGAACTCTCATCATGGCTGAGGGAGGGGCCGTCTTCCAGGTGGCCATCGACGGACCGGCGGCCTCCGGCAAGAGCAGCACGGCGCGGCTGGTCGCCGCCGGGCTGGGCATCCGCTACCTGGACACTGGCGCCATGTATCGCGCCCTCACGCTGGACATCCTCCGCCAGGGTGTCTCCCCCGAGGCCGAAGCGCTTGTGGTGAAGCGCTTGGAGACGCTGGATCTGCGCTTGCAGGAGGGCCGGATCTGGCTGGCCGGCGAGGACGTGGGGGAGGCGATCCGCGCCAACGAGGTGAGCGTACGCATGGGTCCCATCTGCGCCATGCCCACCGTACGCGCCTGGATGGTGGCCCTGCAGCGACGCCTGGGCAGCCTCGAAAGCACAGTGCTGGACGGCCGCGACATCGGCACGGTCGTCTTTCCCGCGGCCCGCTTCAAGTTCTTTCTCGTGGCCGACCTGGAGGAGAGGGCCCGCCGCCGGCAAAGAGAACTGGCCGCTGTCGGCCAACCGGTCGAGCTGGCGCTCCTGGCCGAAGAGCTGCGCCGGCGGGATGAAAGCGACGCCGCCCGCAGCACGGGTCCCTTGACCAAAGCCGCCGATGCCGTGGAGCTGGATACCACCCGGCTTGGGCTGCAAGAGCAGGCGGAACTCATCCTTGGCCTGATCCGCGCTGGCCTGGAGCGCGGCGGGGAACCGTCCTGAGATGCGGCCCAGCTATCGTCTGGCCGCCTTCCTGCTGCGGTCCCTCTTTCGACTGACCTATCGCTTGGACGTGGTCGGCCTGGAACAGGTGCCCCTCGATCGTCCGCTCATCCTGGCGGCCAACCACCAGTCCAACCTCGATCCTCCCCTCATCGGCGCCTTCTACCCGCGCGAGATCAGCTTCGTGGCCAAGAAGCAGCTCTTCGCCCGCGCCTGGATGGCCCGCCTGCTCCACCATTTCAACGCCATTCCCATCGATCGCGCCGGGGTGGACCGGCGGGCCATCCGCGCCATCCGCTCCCGCTTGGAGGAAGGACGCGACCTGATCGTGTTCCCGGAGGGCACGCGCAGCAAGGATGGACGCCTGGGACGCCCCCGCGCCGGACTGGGCATGATCGTGGGGGCGGCGGAAGCCGATGTCCTGCCTGTCCTGGTACTGGGCAGCCGCCTGCGGCCCGGCCTGCCCGGCTTCCGGCCCACCCTGCGTCTGCAGTTCGGAACCGTCATTGCGCGGGCCAGCCTTCCGCTGGAAGGAGCGGTCGCGGGTGGCGAGTCCCGCTCGCGCAGCGCCCGGGCCGAGGCGCTGACCGCCGCCGTCTTCGGCCGGATCGAGGCCATGCACGCCGCTGCGACCCGCTCCTGAGCGTTGCGGCGGCCCCTATGACGTGTTACTCTGGTGACAGGAACAAGGGAGTGATCCATGGCCTTGCCGCTGTCGCGCGAACAGGTTCTGCACGAGATAGAATCTCTTGGTTATCATCCGGATCGACTGGCCATCCGCGAACTGCGGCGCCTGGTTGAGCACCTGGAGGTCCTGGCCGGCGAGCCCTTCATCCGGATGGAGTTTGGCGTGCCGAATTTGCCTGTGCCCCAGGTGGCGGTCGATGCCGAGATTGAAGCGATCCGCACCCTGGAGGTGCAGCGCAGCTACCCGCCCTTCGACGGTATTCCAATCCTGAAAGAAGAATGCGTCCACTTCGTGCGCAATTTCGTGGGGATCGAGGTGCCGCCCGACGTGTGCATGCCCACCTGCGGCGCCATGCAGGGCGGTTTCGTCAGCCTAATCCTGGGAGCCCGCATGGTGAAGGGCCGGGACACCGTGCTCTTCCTTGATCCCGGCTTTCCCGTCAACAAGATGCAGGCCCGTTTCTTTGGCCTGAAGTCCGACTCCATTGACTTCTACGACCATCGCGGTGCTCGGCTCATCAAGGCCGTGGACGAGCGATTGGCCCGGGGCGACGTGGGGGCCGTCATCTGGTCCAGCCCCAACAATCCGGCCTGGATCTGCCTGACCCAAGAGGAACTGGACGGTTTGGCCCTATGTGGCGACCGCCATGATGTGCTCTTCATCGAAGATGCGGCCTATTTCGGAATGGACCTGCGCCAGGATGTGTTCCACCCGGGCGAGCCGCCTTACCAGCCCAGTGTGGCGCGTTGTGGACACACCTGGGTCCTGCTCTTGTCCGGATCCAAATTGTTCAGTTTTGCAGGGCAGCGAGTGGGCATGATGGTGGTCAGCCCCACCCTGGCCGCACGCCGCTTCGAGAACTTCCTGCCGTACTTCGGCACCGACCGTTTCCTGCACGCCTTTATCCATGGCGGGATCTACTGCAGCACGGCGGGTGTCACCCACAGCGGGCAGCATGCCCTGGCCGCCCTTCTGCGCATGGCCAACGAAGGGGACCGCTCCTTCCTGGACAACGTGCGGGAGTACGCCAGTCGCGCCGCCTGGCTCAAGGCCTGCTTCCTGCGCCACGGCTTCCGGCTGGTCTACGACAACGACCTGGGCCAGCCCATCGCCGACGGCTTCTACTTCACCATCTGCCGGCCTGGACTCAGCGGCACGGAGCTACAACTGGAGCTGCTCCGCCACGGGATCAGCATGATCACGCTCGAGATCACGGGGAGCAGCCGCCACGAGGGACTGCGCGCATGTGTCTCCTTCACGGGGCACGACCAGTTCGAGCGCGTGGAGGGCCGCCTCGAGGCCCTGGCCCGCGAGCAAGGCCGTTGACAGGAATCGAGGGCGGAAAGCCTTTTCCCGACGCTTCTTAGATCCTATCTTCACGGCTTGCCCAATCCGGCACGTCAGGCCGGGGGCACGTCCAGAAACCATCAAGCAGGCAACAAGGAATCAACATGTCCGACGACAAGCGCAAGGTCCCCGGGGGCTTCGGGGACGAGGCCATCTTCCAGGATGAGTTCAGCTATTCCACCGACGAGCGCCAGGAGCTGGAGCAACTCTACGACAAGACCTTCAGCAACAATGAGGAGAACTCCATCACAACCGGCACGGTGGTGAACATCACCGAGCGGGACGTGGCGGTGGACATCGGCTTCAAATCCGAGGGTTGGATTCCCATCGACGAGTTCGAGGATCCCACCAACCTCAAAATCGGCGACCAGGTGGACGTCTTCATCGAGAAATTCGAGGGCGTCAACGGCGCGTTGCAGCTTTCCAAGAAGCGCGCCGACGTGGAACGCACCTGGATGCGCCTGAAGGAGCTGGAGACCGAGGGCGCCGTGATCGAAGGCAAGGTTGTGCGTCGCATCAAGGGCGGCCTGGTGGTGGACTTGATGGGGATCGACGCCTTCCTGCCCGGCAGCCAGATCGACATCCATCCCGTGCGCGACTTCGACAGCCTGCTGGGCAAGAAGATGGACTTCCGTATTGTCAAGATCAACGACGTGCGCAAGAACATCGTGGTCAGCCGCAAGGTCCTCATCGAGGAGGATATGCGGGAGATCCGCGACAAGGTCCTGACCGAGCTGGAGGTGGGCCAGATCCGCGAAGGCGTGGTCAAGAACATCACCAATTTCGGCGTGTTCGTGGACCTGGGCGGTGTGGACGGCCTGCTGCACATCACCGACCTCAGCTGGGGCCGGGTCAATCATCCTTCCGACGTGGTCAAGCTGGACCAGAAGATCACGGTCAAGGTGCTCAACTTCGATCGCGAGCGGAACCGCATCAGCATCGGCCTCAAACAGCTGCTTGAGCATCCGTGGAACGACGTGGAGGCCCGCTTCCCCATCGAGACCCGCGTCAACGGCAAGGTGGTGAGCCTGACCCGCTACGGCGCTTTCGTCGAGCTGGCTCCCGGCGTGGAGGGCCTCATCCACATCAGCGAGATGAGCTGGACCCAGCACGTCAAGCATCCCAGCCAAATCCTGTCCGTGGGGCAGGAGGTGGAGGTGATGGTGCTTGAGGTGCGCAAGGACGAGCGCAAGATCAGCCTCGGTCTGAAGCAGACCGAAGCCAACCCCTGGGAAGCCCTGGCCGAGAAGTACGCCGTGGGCAGCGTCCATGAGGGCGTCATCCGCGACTTGGTGCCCTTCGGCGTCTTCGTCGAGCTGGAGCCGGGGATCGAGGGACTGGTCCACATCAGCGACCTTTCCTGGACCCGCAAGCTGCGCCATCCGGGCGAGATGGTGAAGAAAGACGACGCCCTGCGCGTGCAGGTGCTTTCCTTCGATCGTGACGAGCGGCGCATCGCCCTGGGAGTCAAGCAGCTCGAGGAGAATCCCTGGGAGAGCTTCGAGGGGCAGTACGACGTGGGCTCCGAGGTGGAGTGCGAGGTGGCCAAGGTCATCGACAAGGGAGTGGTCGTCACGCTGCCCTTCGGCCTCGAGGGCTTTGTGCCCAACAGCAAGCTGCGTCCCATGGAAGTGGACGGCAGCAAGGTGGCTCTGAAAGAGGGCGACACCACGGTCTTCAAGGTGATCGAGTACGACCGCGACAACAAGAAGGTCATCCTGGCCACGCCCCGCCAGTTGAGCGAGGAGGCCAAGACGGTGGCCGAGTACAAGAAGACCACCCGGCCCGCCGGAGGCGGTGCCATTGCCGATGCTTTCCGCGAGGCAGGCTTCGGCGGGGACGACCGGGACTCCTGATCCCGTTCCATCGGTTGACACGATCCGTGGGCGGTCCGCGCTGATTCAGTGCGGACCGCCTTCGCCTGAGGCCGGAACGCATGGCGGAAGAGCGGCGCATCGCGGCAGCCACGCTGGGCTGCAAACTGAACCAGTACGAGACCGAGGCCGTGGTCGGCCAATTCCGTCGTTTGGGCTGGGTGCGCGTGCCCTTCGAGACGGAGGCGGATCTCGTCCTGATCGACACCTGCACCGTGACGGACCGGGCCGACCAGAAGGCCCGCCACCTGGTCCGCCAGGTCATCCGACGGAATCCGGAGGCCATCGTCGTGGTGATGGGCTGCTACGGCCAGTCCGCCGCGCGGGAGTTGGCGCGCATACCAGGCGTGGACTACGTGGTGGGCACGCGCGGCAAGCTGGAGCTGCCGCAACGTCTGGAGCCACTCGCCAAGCAGGATGAACCGATCCTGCTGGTGGCCAGGCCGGGTGGCCGGGAGGATCGCGAGCTGCTGTCCCTGGACGGCTTCGAGGGCCAGACCCGCGCCTGGTTGAAGATCCAGGACGGCTGCGACGTGTTCTGCAGCTTCTGCATCATTCCCTTCACCCGGGGCCGCAGCCGCAGCATGCTGCCCGACGCCGTGCTGCGACAGGCCCGCCGGTTGATCGAGACGGGCTTCCGCGAGCTGGTCGTCACCGGCGTCCACATCGGGGACTACGGCCGGGATCTGCAGCCCGCGCGCTCGTTGGCCTGGCTGTGCCAGGGCCTGTTGGAGCTGCCCGGCCTGATCCGCCTGCGCCTCTCATCCATCGAACCGTGGGACATCACCGACGACCTGCTGCGGGCCATGGCGGCCGATCCCCGCTTCTGCCCCCATTTGCACACCGCCCTGCAGTCTGGTTCCGACGCCATCTTGGCGGCCATGGGCCGTCGCATCGACCGGCGTGGCCTGCTCGACCTCTTCGGCCGCATCGAGCGCCTGCTGCCCGGCGCCGGCCTGGGCACCGACCTGATCGCCGGCTTCCCGGGGGAGGAGGACGCTCATCATCGCGAGACGATGGAGCTGCTGCGTCGCCTGCCCCTCAGCCGGCTCCACGTCTTTCCCTTCAGTCCCCGCTCCGGGACGGGAGCCGCCCGCCTGCCGGGCGCCGTCCCGCGGGACGTCAAACGCGCCCGTTGCCGCGAGTTGCTCGACCTGGGCCAAGACCTGCAACGTGCCGCCCACCAGGCCGCCCTGGGCCGCCGTTGCCAGGTGCTGGTGGAGGGTTCGACCCAGGGCGACTCCCTCTTCGGCTACACGGCGGACTACCTCCGGGTTGAGCTGCCCCTGGCGGGACTTCCCGCGGCCGCCCTGGCCGGCGGCTTGCACGAGGTGATCCTGCTGGAGGACCGGGGCGATTGGCTGCGGGGAAGGCTGGCGGCGGATGGCGCGCTTCTTGCTTAACTATGTTGATCGTGCCTCCCGGCACCAGAATGGCCGCCACAGCGGGCGTCTTTCCTGACACTTCGTATCGGAGAGTGAATCCATGATCCGTCTCCTCATGCTTCTTGCGGCCTTCCAGCTGGCCGCTGCCCAGATCCCCGAACTCGACCTGCCCCAGGCGGCCCCTGGGTTGCACGCGCAGGATCGCGACCGTCCCACGGTGGCCTGGCGTGAGTTTGGACGTGAGAGCGGATGGCATCCGGTGGATTGGGACCGTCACCATGCCTTTCCGCATCGCGTCTTCGGTCCGGCCCTGGAACTGCCCGGCGGCCCCATCCGGGACAAGGGTGACCTGGACCAGCGCCTGCGCGCCTTCCTGGCCGGGCACCCCGGTCTGCTGCATGGCGGCGACGCGGGGCTGGACCAGCTCCGGCCCTCCCATCTGGACCGGCACGGCGATGTCTGGCATGCCGCCTATCACCAGACCTGGCAGGGGCGTCGCGTGGCGGAGTCGGAACTTGTTTTCCGAGTCAGTCCGGAGGGGCGGCTGATGCTGGCGGGCAGCGATCTCCACCCCCGCCTCTCCTGTGCGCCGCCGCGGCTCAGCGGGGCGGAGGCGGCGCAGCGCGCCGGGGCCGCCTCCACCGGGCTGGCCGTCGTCACGGCCGAGGCGGAGCCGGACTGGGTGGTGTTGCCCCTGTTGGGCGCGGCCGCGTTCCACTTCCGCAGCGCCTGGCCCTGCCTCGTGGTGCTGGACGACCCCGAGCACATCTACCGCGTGTTCGTGGACGGGATCACCGGCGAGATCCTGTGGGCCTGGAACGAGGTGCGCCATGTCACGTTGCAGGGCCGGGTGCGCGGCCGGGTGGAGGAGCAGCAGCCCTCCGATCCTGAGCTGCCCTTGCCCATGCCTCATCTCAGGCTGGTGGCGAACGGGGTGGAGTTCCACACCGACAGCACGGGCCATTTCAGCGTGGACGTGACGGGGGGCGGACCCTGGGATCTGGAGGGCCAGTGCTTCGGGCACTTCGCCGACGTGCAGCGCATGGACGGCCCCGACGCCGCCTTCACACTGCAGATGACCGCCACGGAGCAGGATCTGCTCATCGAGCTGGACCAAGCCCAGATCGAAGAGCTGGACGCCTATCACCACACGACCCGTGTCCATGACTTCATCACCGGCATGGACCCCTCCTTCACCTGGCTCAACGAGCCATTGCCCGTGCGAGTCAACATCAACCAGACCTGCAACGCCTACTGGGACGGGTCCAGCATCAACTTCTTCCGGGAGGGCGGCGGCTGCCCCAACACGGCGCGGGTGGCCGGCGTGGTCTACCACGAGTATGGCCACGGCATCAACGACCGCCAGTACCGGCAGGCCGGCGCCCCCTGGGGCATGAGCAACGGCGCCATGCACGAGGGCCTGGCCGACGTCACCTCCATCTACCTGCAGGATGAGAGCTTCGTGGCACCGGGCTGGTTCATTCGCAACCTGGACAACACCAACCGCTACCCGGAGAACATCAGCGGCCAGGTCCATTCCGATGGGCTCATCATCGGCGGCACCATGTACGACCTGCGCCAATCCATGGGCCTGGACCTGGTGCGCCCCCTGCACCACTTCGCGCGCTGGGGCACACCGGACGATCCCAACCTGGGCCGGGCGGGCTTCGAGTACTTCCTGGAGATCCTGCTGGTCGATGATGACGACGGGGATCTGGGCAACCTCACGCCGAACTACGAGCTGATCAACCAAGCCTTCAATGCCCATGGGATCGGCAGCGTGCTGACCTGGCTGGGCACCACGTTCAGCCTGGACGAGCCGCCATTCATCCATCCGCCCATGACGGAACTGCCTTTACGGGCCGTCATCCAGGCCCCCGCCTTTGTCATTCCCCAGGCCGTGCTGGTCCACTACTGGACGGCCGACCAGCCGGCGCAGACGGTGACGCTGGATCTGCAGGATGATGGCGCGTGGACGGGTCTCCTGCCCGGTTTGCCATGGAATTCCGTCCTGCAGTATTACGCCGAGGTGCAGAACGATGCCGGCGTGGAGATCGTCAGCCCCCCCGGGGCGCCCGACCAGGTCTACCGCACGCGCTTCGTGTGGAACGCCGGCATCCGCCAGGGCTTTGAGTTGGAACCCGCGGCCGAGGCGATGAACGAGGTCTGGCAGTGGGGTACGCCCCAGGACGGCCCCGGTGGCGCTTTCGAGGGTGAACGCTGTTGGGGCACCAACCTCACCGGCAATTATCCGGACATGACCATTGCACGCCTGGTGACCGACGAGCAGGTGGTGGACGACCCGACCCAGGTGATTGTCAGCCTGCGCCACTGGATGGCCGTGGAGGAGGGCTGGGATGGTGTCAACGTCGAACTGTCGCGCAACAACGGCCCCTGGCAGCTGATCACGCCGCTGAGCGGCTACGACTTCACGACGCCGGACAACAACGCCCTGCCCCTGGTCGAGGCGCTGACCGGCAACACGAACGGGTGGGAGCGTCTCACCTTCGATCTTACCGTGCTGGTGGAGCCGGAAGACCACGTGCGCCTGCGACTAAATCTCCTGACCGACACGATGGTCTCGGATGCGGGCTGGTATGTGGACCAGCTCGAGTTTCTGGGCTTCCGCTCGCCGCCGGTCGTCTTGCACGAGGCCTTGCGGGACAGCGAGAACGGCGACCAGCAGGCCTTCACCGTCACCGCATCGGTGGACGAGGCCACCGTCATCGAGCGCTTCGACCTCATCTGGCGCGTGGAGGGTGGAGCCTCCCAGGTCCTGGCCATGCAGGCGGCGGAGGGTGGGTACCAGGCAGCCATTCCCGGTCCCTTCTGGGAACAGACCGTCGAGTACCGCCTGGAGGTGGAGGGCGAGAGCGGCTTTGTCGGATTCCTGCCGCAGGACCCTGCCTCCTGGTTCTCCTTCCACGTCGGTCCGGACCAGACGCCTCCCACGGTGGCCTTCCGCCGTCCGCCCCATGACGTGGCCGGCTGGTCGGCGCTCTGGCAGGTGGACGTGGAGGCGGTGGACAACCTGGACCAACCCCTGCAGGCGGTCTGGCTGGAGTGGCGCGAGGCCGCGGGGGACTGGCAGCATGTGGCGGACCTGGCTTGGTCGCCGCCCGCCCAATGGACGGCCGATCTGGACTTCCAGACCCTGCCCGGCGCAGGAGAACTGGAGTTCCGCGCCCTGGCCCGCGACGGCTCCGCCCAGCAATGGGAATCCGCCACCACGGCCCTGCCCGTGCAGATGGGCGTGCAGCAGCTGATTGATGATTTCGAGAATCCGCTCTTGCCCGGCTGGCAGCTCATGGGCAATTTCACTGCCCAGCAGAACCGTGTCCACAGTGGCTCCTGGGCCTTGGGCACGGGCGACACAGGTTTCTACGATCCCTTCGCCAGCGGCCGGGCCACTTGTCAGACGACCTTGGACCTTCGTCAAGTGACGGACCCCGCCCTTGTGCTGTGGGAGTCCTGGTTCCTCGAGACGGGCGACGACGAGGCCTGGATCGAAGTGTCGAGCGACGGCGTGATCTGGGAGCAGTTGGCCAGTCGCACGGGGGGACGCAGTTGGGCGGAGAGCCGCTTGTCCCTGGCGCCATGGGAGGGCGTGCCGACGCTGCGGCTGCGATTTGGCTTCCAGGCGGACGGCGACAACGACGGTTTCCACATCGGCTACTTCGCGGACAATCTGCGCCTGGTCAACCAATCAGGCCTGGCCGTCGCGCCTCCCACGGAAGCGCCCGCGGGCTTCTCCCTGGGAGCTCCCTGGCCCAATCCCTTCAATCCCATCTGCCGGGTTGACCTGGAGAACCGGTCGGCCCAGGCCCTGCGCCTGGCTCTGCACAACCTGCTGGGCCAGGAAGTGGCCATCCTGCACAACGGCCCCCTCGCGGCCGGGCGGCACGCCTTCATCATCGACGGACAAAGGCTGGCCAGTGGCCTCTACCTGCTCAGTGCCAGCCAGGAGGGCCGGCGGGAGACTCGTCGCGTCCTGCTTGTGAGGTGAGAGGGGTGGATCGCATCAGCGTCCTCCATCGCATGTGTGGCATCATGGCGGGCATTCCGCCGGGCAAGGTGTTGAGCTATGGCCGTCTGGCCGAACTGGCCGGGGCGCCGGGCCAGGCGCGATTGGCCGCCTGGTTGTGCCGGCATCTGCCTGCGCCGGACATGCCCTGGCACCGTGTCCTGTCGGCCGATGGCCGCAGCCGCATTCCGGACGAGGCCGCCCGGCGGGAACAGTTCGAGCGGCTCTGGCTGGAGGACGTCCCTTTCCGGGCCTCGGAGCAGGTGGACATGGCCCTGGCCTCCTGGTGCCCGCAGGACGAGGTGCGGGACATGCCGCCGGCCGGATTTTGAACACGATGGACAGCCATGACCCTGGATCCACCCCTTTGCAAGTCGTGATCTGCAAGCCTGGCAATGATTTCCCGCAAGCAAGTTGTTGGCATGATTGATGCTGTGCCAGCCACGGCGCTTGTCGTGACCCTTTTCATCGGCTCCTGAATGTGGGGATACGATCGGGAATCGATGAAGGACGAGTGCCAAACCGGATCTGCCCCGCTACGGCAGAGCCCTTTCGGTTTGCCCTATGGACGGCTTCGCGTCGTCCGCCATGGAGAAGGCGCCCGCCCGATTCGTCGGGCGGGCACTTTTTTGTAGGGGCATGACAGGCGGCGCGGGCCCGTCCCGCCCCCAGCGTCGGGCAGCCAGAGGAGTCAATCCCAGATGGAATTGAGCGGCATCTTCCAGGTGGAGGGCACCTGCGGCCGGGCCAGGGCGGGACGGCTGGCGCTGCCGCACGGCGACGTCCCCACGCCCGTCTTCATGCCTGTCGGCACGCGGGCCAGCGTCAAAACCCTGGACAGCCGGGACCTCCAGGAGCTGGAGGTGCGCATGCTGCTGGGAAACAGCTACCACCTCTATTTGCGGCCGGGGACGGAGATCCTGCGCCGGGCCGGCGGCCTGCACCGCTTCATGCGCTGGCCGGGACCCATCCTGACGGATTCCGGCGGCTTCCAGGTCTACAGTCTGGGCGAGCTGCGCAAGCTGAAGGAGGAGGGCGTCGAGTTCCGCAGCCACCTGGATGGCAGCCGCCATCTCTTCACGCCGGAGTCCGTGGTGGAGATCCAGCGTGACCTGGGCAGCGACATCATGATGCAGCTGGATGAGTGTCCGCCCGGCCAGTGCAGCGAGGAATACGCCGCCCGCAGCCTGGAACTGAGTGCCCGCTGGGCCGGTCGGGCCCGCCGCGCTTGGCTCGGGGGGGCACCCCGCCATGGGTTTCCGCAGGCACTTTTTCCCATCGTGCAAGGCGGTGTCCACGAGGATCTGCGGCGCCGTTCCATGGAATTGCTGCTGCAGGATCCGTGGCCCGGCATTGCCATCGGCGGCCTGTCCGTCGGCGAGGCGAAGACCGACATGCGGCGCGTGACGGATTTGTGCGGGCGACTGCTGCCCGCCGAACTGCCCCGCTATCTGATGGGTGTGGGAACACCGGAGGACATCCTCGAGAGCATCGCCCTGGGCGTGGACATGTTCGACTGCGTCCTGCCCACGCGCAATGCCCGCAAGGGGACGCTGTTCACCACCCAGGGCCGCTTCGCCGCCCGTTCCGCCCGCCATCGCGAGGCTTTCGACCAGCCGCTGGACCCAGACTGCGATTGCCTGACCTGCCGCACCTACGATCGCGCCCACCTGCGCCACCTCTTCCACGTGGAGGAGTTCAGCGCCATGCGATTGGGCACCCTGCACAACCTGCGCTATTTCCTGCGCCTCGTCGAAGGGGCCCGGCAGGCCATCCTGGCGGGCGGGTACCCGGCCTACGTCGAGCGCTGCCTGGCTCCCTACCGCGGGGCCGGCGCCGACGAGGAGAATGCGCGGATCCAGTGATACATTGCCGCCGGTCGCCAGCCGGACAGGCGCGGCCCGCCTCCCTGGAAGCAGTTCCCGCCAAGGACGCCGCGTGCCCTGGCCGTCGGTGCGGGCGCCCGGCCATGCCGGATCAAGCGCCAGGGAGAGGCCATCCCATCGACAGAAGCCAAGGGAGGTATCGTGCGCATTGTCGTTTGCCTGAAACGGGTTCCCGACACGGAGAGCGTCATTCGCCTGGCAGCGGATGGATCGGCGGTCGAGACGGGCGAGCTCAGCTTCATCATCAACCCCTACGACGAATACGCCATCGAGGCGGCTCTCCAGCTGAAGGAGGCGGAGGGGGGCGAGGTGATCCTTCTCACGGTGGGCGAGGCGGCGGCCGACAGCACCATCCGCAAGGGTCTGGCCATGGGGGCCGACGAGGCGGTCCTGCTCCAGGTCGAACAGGACCTGAGCGACCCCCTGTCAACAGCCGGATTGCTGGCCGGCTGGCTCAAGGCCAATCCCGCCGACCTCATCCTGGCGGGCAAGCAGGGGGTGGACTTCGACCATGGCGCCACGCCGGGCATGCTGGCCGAGCTGCTGGGTTGGCCGGGCGCCACGGCCATCTGCCGCCTCGAGCGTGAAGGAGGCGGCGTGCTTGTGGAGCGGGAGGTGGAGGGAGGCCGCGAGCGCGTGCGCCTGCCCCTGCCCTGCGTACTCAGCGCCGACAAGGGCTTGAACGAGCCTCGCTACGCCTCGTTGAAGGGGATCATGATGGCCAAGAAGAAGCCCCTGACCATTGTGGCGGTGGAGGCCCGACCGGCCTCGCCGGGACGTTTTGAGACTCCCGCCGCCCGGCCGGCGGGACGCATCGTGGGTCAGGGCGCGGGCGCGGCGACGGATCTGCTGCGGCTGCTGAAGGAAGAAGCGCGGGTCCTCTAGGAGAACATGTCATGCGGTTGCTTTGCTGGATTGATCTGCACGAAGGCCGGGAACGGCCCGCCGCCCGCGAGGTGCTGGGCGCGGCCCGCCTGTTGAAAGAGACCCAGGCCGGCAGCGAGGTCCTGGCCCTGGTGCCGGGCGGAGGTGAAGGCCTGGCCTCCCTGGCCTCCTGGGGCGCGGACCGGATCCACTCCCTGCCTTCACTGGCCGGGGCTTTCTCCAGCGATGCCTGGAGCGCGACCATCGCCGAGGCGACGGAGCACGTGCAGGCGGATCTGCTGCTCTTCAGCGCCGGACCGCGGGGACGGGAGCTGGCGCCCCGCATTGCCGCGCGCCTGGGGCGGCCCTTGATCAGCGAATGCTCGCAGCTGGAGGCGGGCGGATCAGGCCTGACCGCCACGCGGCCCGTCTTTGCCGGCAAGGTCCTGCTCAAGACGCCGGTTATCCTGCCGGCCGTCGCCACCCTGCGCCCCAAGTTGTTTCCCGCCCTGCAGAAGGATGCCGTGGCCGAGCTGGCCCCCCTCGACCTGCCGCTGGGGGAGATGAAGGCGGTGGTGACGGAGCTGCTCGCCGCGGCCGGATCCCGACTGGATCTCAGCGAGGCGGACATCATCGTCAGCGGTGGCCGGGGTGTGGGGGGACCGGAGGGCTTCCAGCCGCTGGAGGACCTGGCTGCCCGCCTGGGGGCGGCGGTGGGAGCCTCGCGGGCCGTGGTCGACGCCGGCTGGCGCCCGCACAGCCAGCAAGTCGGGCAGACCGGCAAAGTGGTCAACCCGACCCTCTACATCGCCTGCGGCATCTCCGGCGCCATCCAGCATCTGGCCGGGATGAAGAACTCCCGCTACATCGTCGCCATCAACAAGGATGCAGAGGCGCCCATCTTCAAGGTGGCGGACTACGGCATCGTCGGCGATCTCTTCGAGGTCGTGCCGGCCCTGACCAAGGCTCTGGCTTGACACAACCCTTCCATGATGGGCAAGCGGAAACAAAAAGGGCCCCGGGGTGGGGCCCTTCCCGTTGACGGGGCTTGTCAACGGCTGTCGCGTCACACACAGCTATACAGAGAGGGTTGGGTAGGCGGATGTCTCAGGCTTTGGACCCTTGCCGGGCCTCGGCCCTTGACGCTGCTTGCTTTTGCAACAAGCGTGCCACCTCAAACGCCCGCCTGCATCTTTTGTTCCCGTGGTGAAGTCGAAGCTGGACAATGGCTTCGATCTGGCGCAATCGAGAGAGCAGCGAAACGGTCGCTCATGCCTGCACCATTTTGGTTGTGTTCATCCATCCTGGGTTAACTGGTCTGGTGGCATGGCAGGTCTGGCTTACACATCCGCCGCCTTGCCCAGGGAGCGGGCCACCACCTGGGCCAGGTCCAGCACGGGAAGATCCCCGCGTCCCTTGTCGGTCATGCCATCCTTGATCATGGTGCGACAGAAGGGGCACGAGACACAGACGGTCCCGGCTCCCGTGTCCAGCAGCTCCTCCGTGCGGATGTGGTTGATCCGCCGCCCCTCGCGCTCCTCCATGAAGAGCTGGGCGCCACCCGCCCCGCAGCAGAAGCTGCGCCGTCCATGCCGCTCCGCCTCGCGCACGCGGACACCGGCGCCGCGCAGCACCTCGCGCGGAGCGTCCACCCCTTCATCCACGTAGCGGGAGAGGTAGCAGGGGTCGTGGTAGGCCAGGTCCTGAACCGGAGCGCCATGGGTCGTGGACAAGGGCAGGCGTCCCTGCTCGATCAGTTGGCGGATGAACTGGCTGTGGTGCAGGATGGGCCGATCCAGCAGCCGCATCTCGTCCGGCAAGGACTTGTATTCGTCCAGGCTGCGGATGCAGTGGGGGCAGGTGGAGACGATCAGGTCGGGGGCCGCCTCGTTGATGAGGGCGGCATTCTCCATGGCCAATTGTTGGAAGAGGAACTCGTTGCCTGCCCGGCGGGCGGCGTCACCCGTGCATTTCTCGTCCTTGAGCACGGCGAAGTCCACGCCGGCGGCGCGCAGGATCGCGACAAAATCCAGGGCCACGCGACGATAAGCCTCATCGTAGCGCGCCATGCAACCCATCCAATAGAGGACCTTCTGTGAGCCGTCATGCAGGGGTATGCCCGCCTCGCGCAGGAAGGCGCTTGCATCGACCGCGGCGTGGCGCCACGGGTTGCCGCTGCGTTCCAGGTTGTCGAAGAGGGTGCGCAGGGTGTCGGGGAAGCGCCCTTCGCTCGTCAGGCCGCGCCGGAACTCGAGAATGCTGAGGGGTTGATCGTTGCCGGTGGGGCACTGCTCGGCGCAGGCACCGCAGGTGGTGCACTGCCACAGCCAATCCTCCGGCACCTGCGGCCCGACCGCGGGCTGCTCCGGGTCCGTCAGGAAACCATCCCGCATGCGGAGGACCAGCTCCTTGGGATCCAGGGCCTTGCCCGACTGCGTGGCCGGGCAGTGTTCCATGCATCGGCCGCACTCGACGCAGGCGAACAAGGCCAGGGCGTTGGCCTGGCCCAGCCCGGCCAAGGTGTCCACGCCCATCTCCTCGCGCTCGAAGTCCAGGGGCGCCAGCTCGCCCGGGGTCTCGTTGCGGTGGAAGACGGCAAAGGGGCCCAGGACCAGGTGCAGGTGCTTGGAGCGGGGGATCAGCACGAGAAATGCAAGCAGCACGATCGTGTGCAGGCTCCAGTTCAGCTCCGCCCTGGGTCCCTGGTCGGGCACCCAGCCGTGATGCCTGGCCAGGTAGGTCAACATGAGAAGCAGAATGAAAAGGGCGACGGCGCCGCTGGACCAGGACAGGTTGCGGCCCAGCTCCACCGGGCGCTGGACAAAGCGCCTGACGGCCAGCACGATGATGCCGGCGGCGGCGGCCCAGGCGAAGACGGCGACCAGTCCGTGAAACAAGACATGGAAAAGGCCCTGATCGGGCAGGAAGCCACGGGGCTGCCAGATCCTGCTCAAGTGGTCCAGCGTCTCCAGGAAGTAGGCGCCGAAGGCCCATACCAGCAAGGCATGGGCCAGGCCGGGCAGGGGCCGGTGGCGGATCACCTTCGTCTGGAAAAGCACCTCGCGCAGGACCCGGGCCCAGCGGCGCTCCGGACGATCCCGGGGCAGCGGTCCGCGCGCCCGGCGCAGGGCGGCCAACCGACGGGACAGCTCCCGCCAGAAGAGCCAGGCCGCCAGGAGGGTCAGTGCCGTGAAAAACAGTCCTTTCAGCAGCCAGGTCGCCATGGAGCCTCCGGGTTGGTGATGGGGGTCGGGCTGTCTCCCGCCCGCGCAAGGTACTTCCGTCCATTGGTTTCTATCATGTGGGCATTGGCCGGGAGCCATGATTCGTGATCAAGCCGCAAAAGGAGCGCCGATGAACACACTGGGCATGCCCATCCCGGACACCGATGCCATGCGCCAGCAGAAGGAGGATTACCTCGAGCTGTTGCGGACGCACGAGCAGCGCCGCGAGCACATCCGTCAGGGCGGCGGTGCGACGGCCCTGGAGCGCCAGCACAAGCGGGGCAAGCTCAGCGCCCGGGAACGCGTGGCAGCCCTGGTGGACCCGGGTTCCTTCTTCGAGTTGGGCTTGTGGGCGGGCGAGGGACTCTATCCGCACCATGGCGCGGTGCCCGCGGCAGGAACCGTGATGGGACTGGGCCGCATCCAGGGCCGCCTGGCCATGATCCTGGCCAATGACCCCACGGTCAAGGCGGGCGCCTGGTTTCCCATCACGGTCAAGAAGAACCTGCGCGCCCAGGAGATCTGCCTCGAGAACGGCCTGCCCATCGTCTACCTCGTGGATTCGGCGGGTGTCTTCCTGCCTCTCCAGGACGAGATCTTCCCCGATCGCGAGCACTTCGGCCGCATCTTCCGCAACAACGCGGTGATGAGTTCGCGGGGCATTCCCCAGGTCGCCGCCATCATGGGATCCTGCGTGGCCGGTGGGGCCTACCTGCCCATCATGAGCGACGAGGCCCTCATCGTGGAGGGCACCGGCAGCGTCTTCCTGGCCGGCAGCCACCTGGTCAAGGCGGCCATTGGCGAAGTGATCGACAACGAGAAGCTGGGCGGAGCCACCGTCCATTGCTCCATTTCCGGCGTGACCGATTACAAGGCCGCCAACGACTCCGATTGCTTGAACCGCATCCGCGAGATCTTCGGACAGTGGCCGGCCGTGCCGGCTGGACCCTTTGCCCGGGCTGAGCCGGCCGAGCCCGCATTCCCGCCCGACGATCTGCTCGCGCTGCTGCTGCGCGACCACTCCCGACCCTACGACATGAGGGAGATCCTGGCCCGCCTGGTGGACGACTCCCAATGGCTCGAGTACAAGCCCGACTACGGCCGCACCCTGCTCTGCGGCACGGCCCGGGTGTGCGGCTGGACGGTGGGCATCGTGGCCAACCAGCGCCTGGTGGTCAAGAGTGGCCGGGGGGAGCTGCAGGTGGGCGGGGTCATCTACTCGGACAGCGCCGACAAGGCGACCCGCTTCATCCTCAACTGCAACCAGCGCCGCATCCCCCTTGTCTTCCTGCAGGATGTGACGGGTTTCATGGTGGGCAGCCAGGCGGAGCACGGCGGCATCATCAAGGACGGGGCCAAGCTGGTCAACGCCGTGGCCAACTCCACCGTGCCCAAGTTCACCTTCATCCTGGGCAACAGCTTCGGCGCCGGCAACTACGCCATGTGCGGCAAGGCCTACGATCCCCGCTTCATCTATGCCGTCCCCAGCGCCCGCATCGCCGTGATGGGGGGAGCCCAAGCCTCCCAGGTCCTGCTCGACATCCGGCTGGGCCAGGCGGCCCATCGCGGCAAGGAGCTAAGCGAAGCGGAGAAGCAGGCGGCCCTGGCCGAGATCCATGAGAAGTACGTGCGGGAGATGGATCCGGTCCATGGGGCGGCCCGCCTCTGGGTGGACGAGATCCTGGATCCGCGTCTCATCCGCCGCGCCATCGACCTGGGCCTTGAAGCGGCCAGCCACAATCCGCACATTCCGCGCTTCAATCCGGGCGTCATCCAGACCTGACGGAGTGCCATGCTGGGAACAGTCAAGTATTTCGACGAGAAGCACGGCTTCGGCTTCATCACCTGTCTGGGCATTGACCAGGACATCTTCGTCCACTACTCCCAGATCAAGGCCAAGGGCCGCAAAGTGTTGCGTCCCGGCCAGGAGGTCAGTTTCCGCTTGGTGGAAGGGGAGAAGGGCCCCGCCGCGGAGGCGGTCCGCGTCATGGACGAGGCGACCTGACGCAGTCCCGGGGCGGTCCGGACCGCAGGCTGGCCTGCACCAGGCCGGACGGCAGTCCGTGCGGCTTCTGCATCCGCTGCGTGCCGGCGGGTTCGTGTGGTTGGTCAAGTGAAGCAGGGGGAAAAATGCCACAGAACCTGGTGGAAAGACTGACCCAGGCCCACGCCGTGGATCTGGATCCCGGCCAGTGGGTCCAGTCCGGCGACCTGCTTTCCATCCGGCCCGCCCATGTCATGACGCACGACAACACCGGCGCGGTCATGCCCAAGTTCAGGTCCATCGGCGCCGTGCGCATGGCGGATCCCGGCCAGCCGGTGTTCGCCCTGGACCACAACGTGCAGGACACCAGCGAGGCCAACCTGGCCAAGTATGCGCGCATCGAGACCTTTGCCCGCGACATGGGAGTCATGTTTTTCCCGGCCGGTCGGGGCATCGGCCACCAGATCATGATCGAGGAGGGCTTCGCCTGGCCCGGCACCCTGGTCGTGGCCAGCGACAGCCATTCCAACATGTACGGCGGGGTGGGGTGTCTGGGCACGCCGGTGGTGCGGACGGATGCGGCGGCCATCTGGGCCACCGGCCGCACCTGGTGGCAGCTTCCCCCGGTCGCCCGCGTCACGCTGCGGGGCGCCCTTCGACCCGGCGTGACGGGCAAGGATCTCATCTTGACCTTGTGCAGCGAGTTCTCCCGCGATGAGGTATTGAATCATGCGGTGGAGTTCGCCGGCCCCGGCGTGGCCACCCTTGGCATCGAGGATCGCCTGGCTGTGGCCAACATGACCACCGAGTGGGGCGCCCTGGCCGGGGTTTTTCCGGTGGACGAGCGGCTGATGGCCTGGCTCGAGGCACTGGCCGCCGCCCGTCCGGGGCATCCGCGCCTGAACGCCTACCGGCTGCGCGAGCTGCGGCGGAATCCTCCCGCCGCCGATGCGGACGCCACCTACGCCGTCGAGCTGGAGATCGATCTCGCCACCATCTCGCCCTGGGTGGCCGGTCCCAATGCCATCAAGCGGGCCCGGCCGGCCTCCGAGCTGGCGCTGGAGTGCATACCCGTGCAGAAGGCCTACCTCGTCTCTTGTGTCAACAGCCGGGCCGGCGACCTGGCCCAGGCCGCCGCCGTCCTGCGTGGCGGCCGGGTGGCGGACGGGGTGGAGTTCTATCTCTCGGCCGCTTCCTCGCAGGTGCAGGCGGCGGCGGAGCAAACAGGGGATTGGCAGGATCTGGTCGCGGCGGGCGCGCGCGTCCTGCCACCCGGATGCGGACCCTGCATCGGCTTGGGCGTGGGGCTTCTGGGGGAGGGGGAGACCGGCATTTCCGCCACCAACCGCAATTTCAAGGGGCGGATGGGACACGCGGACTCGAAGGCCTACCTGGCCTCGCCAGCGGTGGTGGCCGCATCCGCCCGCGCCGGCGTCATCTGCGCCGCCACTGACCTGCCCGCCCTTCTGCCGCGCGTGTCCCTGCATCGCCCGGAGCGACCCTGGCCGACCATCGCCGCGGTGCGCATCCTGCCGGGATTCCCGGAGGCCCTGGCAGGGGAGTTGATCTTCTGCGATGTGGACAATCTCAACACGGACGGCATCTACGCCGGCAAGTGGACTTACAAGGACGACATGGGTCCGGCCGACCAGGTGGCCGTGGTGATGGAGAACCATGATCCACGGTTCCGCCGGTTGGCGCGCCCCGGCGACCTGCTGGTGGGCGGCTACAATTTCGGCACTGGATCCAGTCGCGAACAGGCGGCCACGGCCCTAAAGCATTTCGGCATTCGTCTGGTGCTGGCCGGCAGCTTCAGCGAAACCTACAAGCGCAACGCCCTCAACAACGGCTTCCTGGCGCTGGAAGCACCGGAACTGGTGGAGGCGCTTCGCCAGGCCTTTCCCACTCCGTCCGCCCCCACGTTGAGAACGGGCTGGCAAGCAAGACTGGATGTGCGGCGCAGCCTGCTGGAGACAGAGGGACGCTCCTATCCGCTCTTTCCCATTGGCGTGGCCGCGCAGGAACTGGTGTTGGCCGGCGGGCTGGAGGAATGGGTGAAGGCCCGGCTGCAGCCTTGACATGGCCTCCGCTTCCAGCTATATTGCGTGTCCTCATTGCGGGGTGGAGCAGTTGGCAGCTCGTTGGGCTCATAACCCAAAGGTCACAGGTTCGAATCCTGTCCCCGCTATATCAAACTGGCAGTGTAGCTCAGCTGGTTAGAGCAGCGGAATCATAATCCGCGTGTCCGGGGTTCGAGTCCCTGCACTGCTATCAGTGCCTGGCTGGTGAGCTTGCTGGTATCGCTGAACCATCCCAAATCCACATGACCCGGACCATCGGCGACCCGAGATCACACGGGTCCCGCCCCTCAGGTAGGAAAAACGGAACAATTGATGCGCAATCACCGCAAAGCGGCCAATCCCGCGCCGCTGTCCGCCGCCTCTGACGTGTCCCGCAGGATCAATGCCCTCGTCTTCCTGCTGGAGGGCAAGGGTGTTCTTGTCCCTGGGGAGTTCGAGGACGCCATCATGAACCTCAAGGTCCAGCTGGGCGACCAGGTGCCAGCCAATGGCCGTCCGCGGCCGGCCGGGTCGGGCGCAGGCCCCATGGCGCAGCGTCGCGGCGGCAATGACTACATCGGCCCGGAGCGCCGTCGCCAGCTCGACACGGATCGGGAGGAGGGCCAGGACCGCCGCGATTCCGTGCGTTCCGCCGTGTCCCACATCTCGGGTGAGGTGGTGAGCGAGAGCGACCGCCACCCCATCAGCGGTGTCCAGTTGATCCTGCGCCGCTCTGGCGCCAACAACCCCGCCATCCAGTTCCGCAGCACCAAGACAGACATGCAGGGCCGCTTCGTCTTCCTCAACCTGCCCCTGGCCAAGGAGGCGGAGCCGGATTCCGCCTACACCTACCTGCTGGAGGTGCGCTACCGCAACCGCACCATCTATTCGGAGTCGGACGTGGCCTTGCAGCCCGGACAGACCACCCATCACCTGATCCAGGTTCCTCAGCTGGAAGAATGACCGCGACCCTCCTGGAGGCCGATCCACCCGTCGCCCAGTGCTGGCGCCAGTTGCTTCTTCCCTCAGAACGTCACTGGGTGGTCGCCGTCTCCGGCGGTGCCGACTCCGTCTATCTGCTGTTCCAGGCGGCGGTCATGGCCTCTTGTTGGCCGGCCCGCCTGGTGGTCGCCCATGTCAACTACGGCCTGCGAGGCTCGGCGGCTGACCGCGACGAGGCCCACGTGCGCGCCCTGGCGGCTGGCCTGCGACTCCCCCTGGTGGTGGAGGACCGACGTTGGACCCGACCGCCGGCGGGCAACCTGCAGGACGCCGCCCGCCGTTGCCGGCGGGCCTGCCTGGAGGAGCTGGCCGGAGCGGATGGCGTGATCCTGCTCGGCCACCAGGCGGGTGACCAGCGGGAATCGGTGCTGGCCACGCTGCTGAAGGGGAAGTCTCCTTGGGCTGCGGCCGGGATGGAGGCGCGGACGGGGCGCTGGATCCGTCCCCTGATCACATTGGAGCCGGACTGGATTCGGGATCGTTGCCGCCGCCTGGGCTTGCCCTGGCGCGAGGATGCCAGCAACCGCGAGCCGGATTATGAGCGGAACCACCTGCGCCACCACATCCTGGGGCCGCTGGCTCGGCGGGGAGGCTCCGAGGTGGAGCGCCTGCTGGACGAGGTGGGCCGAGAGGTCGCCGCGATGTCCCGGGAGCGGAAGCAAAAAGTCATGGAACTGCTTGACAAACTTGATCTTCAGCCCACCGAGTGCGGCAGCTCGCTTGAACGGGAAGCCATTCTATCATATCATGGAGCGGTGGTGCGGGAGACGCTCAGGCAACTGGGCAGGCGGCTTGGACTGTGGGGGCGCGATCCCTCGACAACCCACCTGGACCGCGCCGTGGCGGCACTGCAAAGCGGCCGGCGAGGGAGTCGGATCCGGCTGGGGTCGGCCTGGCTGGAGATCGGTGGACCTCGCGCCTGGCTGGTCATGCAGGCTGTCAGGCCCTTTGACCAGGAGTTGCGACCCGGCCAAGAGCTAAGGGCCGGCGTCTGGAGAGTGGGATGGGGTGCGCCACCCGCGGAGGTGGCGCTGCTCTGGCACCCCGCGGCAATGGGCGGACCTTCGGCCGTGCGCCTGCGCCGTTGGCGGGCCGGTGACCGCATCCGTCAGGGGCCGGATCGCAGGCCACTCCTGGCCGACCTGATGGGAATACTGGGTTATACCCCGGCGCAGAAGGGCCTGCAGCTGGTTGTGGAGCAGGGGGGCGAGGTCGTCTGGTGTCCGGGCGTCGCCCGCGCCTGGCCTGGGAATGCTGTGGGAAACGTAGAGCCAATCTGGATGATGCCATGCCACTGACCATCGAAAAGATGAACTTCGATGTCCTGATCAGCCGGTCGCAGATCGAGGAGCGCGTCCGCGTCCTCGGTCGGCGGATCTCGGAGGATTACAAGGGCTTGAACCCGATCCTCATGATCGTCCTCAATGGCGGTTTCGTCTTCGGAGCCGACCTCATGCGGGCGATCGACGTGCCCTGCGAGGTGGACTTCATCAAGATCTCCAGCTACGGCGACGAGCTGTCCAGCTCCGGCGAGGTCAAGATGAAGAAGGACTACGACAGCCTGGTGGGGGGGCGCCACATCCTGGTGGTGGAGGATATCGTGGACAGCGGTTTGTCCGTCAGTTTCCTCAGGCAGAAGTTCTCCCTGCAGGCCCCCGCCTCCGTCCGCTTCGCCACGTTGCTGCACAAGCCCGACAACAGCCGCCTCTCCTTCGACCTGGATTATGTCGGCTTTGAGATCGGCCCTGAGTTCGTCATCGGCTTCGGCCTGGATTTCCGCCAGAACTGGCGCAATCTGCCGGAGATCTACGTGCGCGTGGACGGCCGGGACAGCGGGCGGAAGGCCTGATGAACCAGAGACCCAAGCGGCCACCGCTGGAGCCCGGCACCAACTGGCGTCGGGCGGGCGGCACCATCACCTTCTGGGCCCTGATCCTCCTCATCATGGTCTTCCTCTCCCGCGCCTTCAACAACGAAGCGCCGGAGGAGCAGCTCACCTACACCAAGTACCGCGCCCTGATGGAGCAACAGGATCCCGGCATCCGCTCCATGACGGTGATCAGCGACGACGTGGCGCCCGTGCTCAGGGGCGAGCGGTTGATGGCGGGCGAGGACGGTGAGCAGGTCATGCGCCGTTTCGCCGTCATCCTTCCGCCCCAGTTCCGCGAGGAGATGGAGCTGTGGGACGGCAAGGGCATCCCCTACACCTTTGAAGAGCGCAAGACCAACTGGGCCGCCTACCTGGCCACCACCATCCTGCCATGGATCATTCTTTTCGGCATCTGGATCTTCATCATGAGGCGCATGCAGGGCGGGGGCAACAAGGGGGTCTTCTCCTTCGGCAAGAGCCGCGCCAAAATGATGAACGAGAACCAGGTCAAGGTCAACTTCAAGGACGTGGCGGGCGCCGACGAGGCCAAGGAGGAATTGCGCGAGATCATCGAATTCCTCAAGGATCCCAAGAAGTTCAGCCGGCTGGGCGGCCGCATTCCCAAGGGCGCGCTCATGCTGGGGCCTCCCGGCACGGGCAAGACGCTGCTGGCCAGGGCCGTGGCCGGCGAGGCGGGCGTGCCTTTCTTCAGCATGAGCGGCGCCGACTTCGTCGAGATGTTCGTGGGGGTGGGGGCCAGCCGGGTGCGGGACCTCTTCGAGCAGGGCAAGAAGAGCGCCCCCTGCATCATTTTCATCGACGAGATCGACGCCGTGGGCCGCCAACGCGGCGCCGGCCTGGGCGGCGGCCACGACGAGCGCGAGCAGACCCTCAACCAGCTGCTGGTGGAGATGGACGGCTTCGAGTCCAACGACGGCGTCATCCTCATCGCCGCCACCAACCGCCCCGATGTGCTGGACCCCGCCCTGCTGCGGCCGGGTCGTTTCGACCGCCAGATCGTGGTGGACCGCCCGGACGTGCGGGGCCGCGAAGGCATCCTCAAGGTGCATGCCCGCAAGGTGCCCCTGGGAGACGACGTCAATCTGAGCATCATGGCCAAGGGCACGCCCGGTCTGGCCGGTGCCGACCTGGCCAACCTGGTCAACGAAGCCGCCCTCCTGGCGGCGCGCCGCTCCAAGAACAAGGTGGGCATGGCCGAGTTCGAGGAGGCGCGGGACAAGGTGCTGATGGGCACGGCACGCAAAAGCCTGCTGCTCACGGAGGACGACAAGCGCATCACCGCCTACCACGAGGCCGGCCACGCCCTCATCAGCAAGCTCCTTCCCCATGCCGATCCGCTGCACAAAGTGACGATCATCCCCCGTGGCCGGGCCCTCGGCTTGACTTGGCAACTACCGGAGGACAAGGTCCACCAGTCGCGCAATCGTCTGCTGGCCGAGCTGCGTGTGCTCTACGGGGGCCGGGAGGCGGAGCGCCTTGTCTTCGAGGACGTGACCACGGGCGCCGCCAACGACATCAAGCGGGCCACCCAGATCGCCGAGGCGATGGTCTGCGACGTTGGCATGTCCGAAGCCCTGGGCCTGCGCAATTATGGCAAGAAGCAGGAGGAGATCTTCCTGGGACGGGAGATCGCCCAGCATCGCGACTTCTCCGAGCGGACCGCCGAGCTGATCGATCAGGAGATCAACCGCATCCTCGAAGAGGCGCGCCATGAGACGGCCCGCCTGCTCAGCGAGAACCGCGGGAAGCTGGAATCCCTGGCCGAGGCCCTCCTGGTGCACGAGATCCTGGATTCCGAGGAGATCGACCGCGTGTTGCAGGGCGAGACCCTGGATCCCCCCGCCCCGGCGGCCAAAGCCGAAGAGGAGGAGGTGGAGAGCCCGGCCGCGGCGACGGTCGATGAGGAAGAGCTTCCGGCCACTGGCGAGCCTGGCCTGGCCTAACCAGACCTGGGAAGCTGCTCGACCCATGGCCGGGAGTTCCCCCCTTGCCAGTCCGACCGGCGGACGCCAGGCGATGTGGGCGGGGGCAGGTGGCGAAGCCAACCAGGGTCCAGCTCGGCCAAGACCCGGAAGCCGCTGTCATCCATTCATTTGCGGCGGAGCGCATGGATCCACGACAGGAAGCCCTCATCCGCGAGGAAGTGCGACGGCAGATCGCGGAGGCGGATCAACGGCGCCGCGACGAGGAGGAGGCCCGCCGGGAGGCCGAGGAGCTGTTCCTGCAGGAGCAGGCCAGACGCCGCATCATGGCCGAAGAGGCCCGCTCCTATTACCAGAACTCGCCGGACTACTTCGAATACGTCAACGAGAACGGCGACACGGAGTGGCTCACCCGCAAGCAGATCCTGGCGCGCGAGGGCTACTTCGATTATGAAGAGCACGTGGAGAACCTGGAGGAGGCCCGGCGCCGTGTCTGGCTGCGGCTGGCCGGCTGGGTGGCCCTCATCGTCCTGGCCGTTGGATTGGGCGCCTGGTATCTGCTGGACGACCGGGGAACGGTGGTTGTGCTAAGCAACGTGCCCGGGGCGCGCATCTTCGTGGACGGCCAGGACACAGGATTGGTGACGGACGCCCGTCTGGAGCTGAGTCCGGGCGAGCACCTTTTGGAATTGCGCCTGCCTGGCTATCTGCCCGCCGACGAACCCTTCCAGGTGATCCAGCTGGAGCCGCGCGGCAGCGTGGACCTGTCCATCCGCTTGCGCCCGCTTCGATGAGCAACAAGCCTGTCTTTCATGCCGGGAAGGGCTTTCAGATGAACGATGAAGAGCCCGGCCGGCGGCGCCATCTGCTCTGGGCCAGCCTGCTGGGGGCGATTCTGCTCCTGTTGGCCACCTTGCTCTGGAGTCGGCGGGAGCAGGCGGGCAGCTGCCAGGTGACGGTGCTGAGCGAACCGGCCGGCGCGGAGATCCTGGTCAACCTGCGGGCCGGGCACGGCCTCACGCCGGGAAGCCTGAGCCTGCCCGCCCATCGTCCGGCCCTCATCCAGGTGCGGCTGGCCGGCCATGAGGCCGAACCGATCTCCCACCGCCTCGAGCGGAAGGACCTGGCCGCGGGAACACGAAGCCTCAGTTTCAAGCTGGTCGAGCTGGCCCAGCCCACCCCCGTGCAGCAAGTCGGCGGCGCACCTCCTTCCGCGGCCGCCGCGACGATCCCGACCCCCCGCCCCGTGGGGTTGGGCAGCCTGTTGGAGTTGGGCGCGGCGCCTTTTCATCCCGCGGACAGCGACCTGGTCGAGCAAGGCCACACCCTGGCCTGGTCGCGCTGGGATGCCGCCTTCCGCCTGAAGATCGACGGCCGCGTCCTGCCCCAAGGCGCCGCGCGTGCGCTCGATCCCGGACCCCGCCGCCTTCAAGTCGACCTGCGCGGCCGCGTCCTGCTGGACACTCTGCTGGCGCGGGGCGGCATGCACCGCCTGGCCCTGCCCCCCCGCGAGCACTTCGTCGAGCTGATGATCGAACCGCCCGAGGCCGAGATCATCCGGGGGGACGAACTGCTGGGACGCGGCCGCTGCCTGATCCATCGGTTCGAGCTGCCGCTTGTCCTGCGCTTCCCCCGTCTGACCGGCCTGCTCGCCCCGCCCCCGCTTTCTCTCACCGCCACGGCGCCCCTCAGCATGGAGCTTGCCCACCACGCGCCGCTGAGCTTGGAGTGGCGCCCCGCGGGCTCATCCGGCATACGCCTGGAGGCGACAGGCTATGTCATGCCGGGCGAGGACTTCCGCGCCGACGCGGCCAGCGGACCCCGGGCCGCGGGATCGGCGCTTGTGCTGGGCCGCGCCTTCATGGACCGTCGTCCCGGCGGATCCCAGGCCCTGCGTCTCGCCTTCGACCTGCCCATGAAAGTCAACCCGGAGTGGAGCGCCGAGCTGGTGCTGGTCGCCGCGGATTCCGGCCAACGCTACCCTCTGGTCCTGACGCGGGGCGCCGCCCTGACCGTGCTGATCAACGGCACCGTCCTGGCCCGCGAGTTGCCCCTGGCCGACTCGGAGCAGGCGCGGGCCTGGCCGGTCTCCAGCCTGCTGCAGACAGGGCGCAACCTGGTCCAGGTGCAGACCACCGAGGCGTCGCGTAGCCGCGCCCTGCTCTATCGGGTGGAACTGAGGATCGGGACATGAAGCTCCTGCGGATCTGGAACTGGGCCGGCGGCGACCTGCCCGGGGGCGTGCTGCCGCTGGTGGGCGCCCTGCTGCTCTGGGGCGTCCTGGTGCAGGTGGTCATCCGGCCCATCGGCGTCTTCCGCGATCGCAGCCCCCTGCCGTGGCTGGCCGCCGGTTGGCTGCTCATCGTCAGCATCCACGTCCTGTTGCGCCTGCAGCTCAGTGCGCCGCCCCCCGCGGGTCTGCTTCTTTGGCCGCCGGAGGAGAGGGACAGCCCCGTCGGCGAGGCCGTCTTCGCCCGCGCCGAACAGAACCTGCGTCCACCCGCGGCGTCGGGAACCCTGCGCTGGCAGGGCAAGCCCCTGCCGCTGCGCATCGTGCAGCATCTGCTCGAGACGGGCCGCACGCAGCCCGCGAGCGAGGCGGAGGCGGCCCGCTTGATGGCGGCCCTGGATGTCCGCCTGCTCGTGTCCCAAGTGGGGGCGCAGGATCGCCCCCACCTGGTCCTTTGGCGGTGGGATTGGCGGGTTTGCACGCGGGAGGGCGGCGAGCCCTGTCCCCACCCGGACCGCCCGGATTCACTGGCGGCGGCCCTGGACCGGCTGCTGGCCCGCCATGTCGAGGGGGCCGTCCTGGAGCGCCGACCCTGGGATGCCTCCTGGCGGATCCTCTACCAACCCGTGCCCGATTCCGCCCAGGCCTGGCTGGACCTGCCGACCGGCCCCCTGCCACCCTGGGAGGATCTGCGGCGCAGCAGCCTGCAGCTGGCCCTGGCCGGTCCCCTGCCCGAAGTGGCCGAGGGGGTCAACCGGGCGCTGGCCTGGGCAGCGGAGAGGACGGAACTGGGCGCCGAGCCCTGGCTGCTGGCAAGCGCCTGGTTCGCCCGCACCGGGGAGTGGGAGCAGGCGCGCCAGGCCCTGGCCAATGCCCTCAGCCGCGAGCCGGGCCATCCGCTCATCTACTGGCAGTTGGCCCACATGGCCAAGGAGGGCCTGGCCGCCTTCGGCTATCCCGACAAGGCCACGGCCCGCTCCCGCTGCCTGGACCTCCTGCCGGCCTTCCGGCCCGCCGTGCTCGTCCAGGCCAACCACTGGATGAACCACCGCCAGGGGCTGCGGGCGGTGGCCCTGGCCGAGGCGGCGCTGACCGCCTACCCCCGCGACGCGGAGCTGCACCTGCTGCGGGGGAACCTAGCCTATGAACTGATGGATCATGAGCAGGCGCTCGCCTCCTATCAGGCCAGCCTGGCGGTCCGGCCCGATGATCCCCGCGCCTGGCTGAACCTGGGCCAGTTGCACATCATCCTGAACCACTGGGCGGAGGCGGTGCCGGCCCTGGAGCGGGCGGTCGCCCTGGGCAGCCCCCCCACCGTGCTGCACCTGCTGGGACTCAGTCATCTGCGGCAGGGACGGCCGGAAGTGGCTGTCCAGTACCTGGAAAAGCGCCTGGCCCTGGGCGGCGATCCCGTGGATCTGGCCCAGTCCCGCCGCCTGCTGGAGCAGGCCCTGGCCATGAGGGCGCCGGACGAAGCCCCTTCGCCATGAACCGGGCCGCCGTCAACGCTTTCCTGGCCCGTCTACACGATGCGACGCGCCCCCCCCTCGTCATGGGCGTGCTCAACCTGACGCCTGATTCCTTCAGCGACGGGGGACAGCTCGTTGATACGGGTCGTCCGCACGAGTTCGGACGCGCCCTGGCTGCGGCCCGGCGGATGGTGGCGGCGGGGGCCGACCTGCTGGACCTGGGCGGCGAATCGACCCGGCCCGGCGCCCAGCCGGTGGATGAGGACGAGGAGATGGGCCGGGTGTTGCCCCTGCTCAGGGCGCTTGCCCGGGATGGGATCGCCTGGCTCAGCGTGGACACCCAGCGCGCCGCCCTGGCCGGCGCCGCGGTGGAGGCCGGGGCCGTCCTCGTCAACGACATCAGCGCCGGTCGGCGGGATCCCGCCCTCTGGCCCCTGGTGGCCCGCTGCCGCGTACCCACCGTCGTCATGCACATGCAGGGCACGCCGGCCACCATGCAGGTGGCACCCCACTATCAGGACGCGGCGGCCGAGGTGCGCGGGTTCCTGGTGGAGCGCAGCCGGGCGCTGACCGCCCTGGGCCTGCCCCGCGACCGCATCGTGGTGGATCCGGGCATCGGCTTTGGCAAGCGCCTCGGCCACATTCGCGAAGTGCTGGCCGGATGGACGCCCCTGCCCGGGCAGGCCATGCTGTTGGGCGTCTCGCGCAAGAGCTTCGTCGCGGCCCTGGAGGAGGAGCAAGGACAGCCCCCCGCGCCCCCCGGCGGGCGGTTGGGCGGCTCCCTGGCGGCGGCGATCTGGGGGGCGAGGCGAGGCGCGCGCATCCTGCGCGTCCATGACGTGGCGGAGACGGTCCAGGCCCTGCGGGTCTGGCGGTGGCTGGAGGACGGTGCCTCGTGGAGCTGATCGACCTGGACGATCGCCACGTGGCGGCCCTGGCCGCGCTGGAGAAGATCTGCTTCGCCGACGATCCCTGGCCGGCCGGCCTGTTTGCCTCGGCCCTGGCGAGTGGCGGTGTGCTCGCCCTCGGCCTCTGCCAGGACGACCGCCTGCAGGGTGCGGCGCTGGGTCGGGTGGCGGCCGACGAGGCGGAGTTGCACTCCATCGCCGTCCATCCCGTCCATCGGGGGGAAGGATGGGGGAAACAACTGCTGGGCGCCTTCCTGGACCGGGCCGCGCGGCGGCGGGCCCGTGTCGTCTGGCTGGAGGTGCGCGTCTCGAACGAGGCGGCGATCCGCCTGTACCAGGGTTGCGGCTTCCGCGCCACGGGGCGAAGGCCCCGCTATTATGGCGACGGCGAGGACGCCCTCATCTTCCGGCTGGATCTGGAGCCGGCCGAGGAGGCAGGTGGCCACTCAAGCGGCGGTTGACCCCACCCCGCCGTTCCTTACTTTTGTCCGGCGTCAAACAGGCAGGAATCCGCACATGAGTTGGTTCAAACGCAGCCCCGAAGGGCCACGCAAGGCGGTCGCCAGTACCGTGCCCGACGGACTGTGGATCAAATGCACCAGTTGCGGCCAGATCCTATACCGCAAGGAGCTGGAGAAGAACCTGGAAGTCTGCCCCCAGTGCCGCCACCACATGCGCATCAACAGCCGGCGCTACCGGGACATCCTGTTCGACACCGGATCCTTCGAGGAGTTCGGGCAGGACCTCCGCTCGCGCGACTTCCTGTCCTTCGTGGACACGGAGCCCTATGCCGGGCGCCTGGCCGCCGCCACGCGCAAGACCGGCCTCAACGACGCCGTGCTGACAGGCACCGGCCGCATCCACGGACTGGCCGTGACGGGCGCCCTGATGGATTTCTCCCATTTCGGCGGATCCGTGGGCAGCGTGGTGGGCGAGAAGATGGCCATCGCCATCCGGCGTGCCGTGGAGCGGCGGACGCCCCTGCTCATCCTCTCCGCTTCGGGCGGCATGCGCATGCAGGAGGGGACCCTATCCCTCATGCAGATGGCCAAGACCTCCGCCCTGCTCACCCGGCTGGCCGAGGCGCGGCTGCCCTTCATCAGCCTCTTGACCGATCCCACCACCGGCGGCACGACCGCTTCCTTCGCCATGCTGGGAGACGTCATCATCGCCGAACCGGGAGCCCTCATCGGCTTCGCCGGGCCGCGCGTGATCAAGCAGACCATTGGCGAGGACCTGCCGGCCGGCTTCCAGCGGGCCGAATTCCTGCTGGAGCACGGCTTTGTCGACCAGGTGGTGCCGCGCTCCGACCTGAAGGCGACCCTGCATCGCCTCTTCTGTCATCTATTGAACGTCCCGCCGGACCTGGCGCCGGCCGGCGCGGGGGAGGACTCCTCCGACGAGGGCGAGGAACCGGCCTTCGCGTGAAAATCCTTCTGAGCAATGACGACGGCTACCGTGCCGCGGGCCTGCGCGCCCTCCAGCGTGTCCTCGCCCCGGACCACGAACTGGTCGTCTCCGCCCCGGCCGGGGAGTGCTCGGCCACGGGCCACGGCCTCACCCTGCACGACCCGCTGCGGGTGCGCCGCGTGGAAGAGGACGGGGTTCTCTACCACGGCGTGACAGGACTGCCCGCCGACGCTGTCAAGTTCGGCCTGACCGTGCTCTGCCACGAGGCTCCGCCCGACCTGGTGGTGTCCGGCATCAACCACGGCGCCAACACGGGACAGAACCTGTTCTATTCCGGGACGGTGGCGGCGGCGGCGGAGGGCACCTTTGCCGGCATCCCCGCCATGGCGGTCTCCCTCGCCACCGGGCACGGTCCCGTGCGGGAGGAGGCGCTGGCGACGGCCGCCCGGGTCGTGCGGCGCCTGGTGGGGCTGATGGAGCGCCACCCTTTGCCCGCCGAGGTCCTGCTCAACGTCAATGTGCCGGATCTGCCACTTGGCCGCATGCGCGGCTTCCGCGTCTCCCGCATGGGCCACGCCCGCTTTCACGAGGCCTTCGCCGAGCGCGTCGATCCGGGAGGGGAGAGCTATTGGTGGATGGACGGCGCCAAGAACGGCGACGACACGGACCCCGAGCACGATGATTGCCAGGTCCACGATGGCTGGATCACCCTGAGCCCCCTCCGGCTGGATCTCAGCCACCCGGACTGGCGCGGGCTGCTGGCGCCCTGGCGATTGGACACCCTGCGAGCGGAGGAGCCATGAGCGAGACGCATCAGATCCTGGTGCTGGATTTCGGGTCGCAATACACCCAGTTGATCGCCCGCAAGATCCGCGAGCTGCATGTGGATTCGGCCATTCTCTCCTGCACGGCCACGCGGGAGGAGATCCTGGCCCACCAGCCGCGCGGCATCATCCTCTCCGGCGGTCCCAACTCCGTCTACGACGAGGGGGCGCCCGGCCTGCAGCTGGATCTGCTTGAGCTGGGCCTTCCCGTGCTGGGCATCTGCTACGGCCTGCAGATCGCCGGCCAGGCGCTGGGCGGAGAGGTGCGCGCCTCCTCGCGGCGGGAGTACGGCCTGGCCACCCTCACCCTCCAGGAGGAGGACCCCCTGCTCGCCGGATTGCCCCGGGAAAGCCAGGTGTGGATGAGCCACGGCGATTCCATCGCCCGTCCGCCCGCCGGCTCCCTGGTGCTGGCCACCACGGCCAACACGCCCTGCGCCGTGCTGCGCGTCCCCGCCGCCTCCTTCTGGGGCGTGCAGTTCCATCCCGAGGTGCACCACACCATCCATGGCCGGGAGATGCTGCAGAACTTCGTCTTCGCCATCTGCCGCTGCGAACCCAGCTGGACGGCCGGACGCTTCATCGAGCGCCAGCTGGAGATGATCCGCGCCACGGTGGGGGAGAAGAGCCGCGTCATCTGCGGCATCTCGGGCGGGGTGGACTCCACCGTCACCGCCGCCCTCATCCACCAGGCGATCGGCCCGCGCCTCACTTGCATTTTCGTCGACAACGGCCTCCTGCGCGAGGGGGAATCCGAAGCCGTGCAGCACATGCTGCGGGACAACCTCCAGCTCAACCTGGTCGCCGTCGACGCCGCGGAACGTTTCCTCACCTTGCTGCAGGGGGTGAGCGATCCCGAGCGGAAGCGGCGCATCATCGGCCACGCCTTCATCGAGGTCTTCGAGGAGGAATCCCGCCGGCTGGAGGACGTGGAGTTCCTGGCCCAGGGCACCCTCTACCCGGACGTGATCGAGTCGGTCATGCAGCGCGGACCCAGCCAGACGATCAAGACCCACCACAATGTGGGCGGCCTGCCCGATCGTCTGCAGTTCCGCCTGCTGGAGCCGCTGCGCGAATTGTTCAAGGACGAGGTGCGCGCCGTGGGCGCCGAGTTGGGCCTGCCCCATTCCATGCTCTGGCGGCACCCCTTCCCGGGGCCCGGGCTGGCCATCCGCGTGCTGGGGGAGGTCACGGCCGAACGGGTGCGCACCCTGCAGAAGGCGGACCGCATCCTGGTGGACGAGCTGCGCGCCAGCGGTTGGTACGACCGCACCTGGCAGGCCCTGGCCGTGCTCCTGCCCGTCTCCACGGTCGGCGTGATGGGGGACAGGCGCACCTATGAGAATGTGCTGGCCCTGCGCGTGGTGGACTCCACCGACGCCATGACCGCCGATTTCAGCCGCCTGCCCTGGGAGCTGCTGGGGCGGGTCTCCAATCGCATCATCAACGAAGTGGCCGGCATCAACCGGGTCGTCTACGACGTCTCCTCGAAGCCGCCCGCCACCATCGAATGGGAATGATCAACACGCGGCCCGGCCTGCGGGGCCGGGCGGCAGAGGGGAGCCAAGCGCATGTGCGGGATTGTCGGATATGTGGGGCCCAAGCCGGCCGTGCCCTTCCTGCTTGAGGGCTTGAAGCGCCTCGAATACCGGGGCTATGACTCGGCGGGCGTCGCCCTGCTGGGGGAGCAGGGCCTCCAGGTGATGAAGGCCGTGGGCAAGGTGAGCCACCTGGCTCAGCGCGTCAGCCATGGCCGCCCCGAGCACATCGGTTTCGGGCACACGCGCTGGGCCACCCACGGCGTGCCCAGCGAGGCCAACGCCCATCCTCACCTCAGCGTCGACGGACGCATCGCCCTCATCCACAACGGCATCATCGAGAACTATGCCCCCCTGCGCGAGGAGCTGCGCCAGGAGGGCGTCGTCTTCCGCAGCGAGACCGACACCGAGGTGCTCGTCCATCTCATCGCCCGCCACTATCGGGGGGATCTGGCCGAGGCGGTCCGCATCACCCTGGGGCTGGTGGACGGTGCCTACGGCATCTGCGTCCTCCATCAGGACGAGCCGGACCGCATCGTGGTGGCGAAGATGGGCTCACCCCTGCTCATCGGCCTGGGAGCTGACGAATCCTTTGTGGCCAGCGACCAGCAGGCCCTGGTCGGCCATTCCGACCGCGTGATCGTGCTGGAGGACGGCGAGATGGCCGTCGTCCGCGCCAGCGACGTCTCGGTCTTCACCATCGACATGCGCCCCGTGCACCGGGAGGCGGTGGAGCTGCAGGAGGAGCTGGAGCGCATCGACAAGGGCGCCTATCCGCACTTCATGCTGAAGGAAATCTTCGAGCAGCCGCGCACCATCGCCGACGCCTTTGCCGGGCGCCTGCTGCCGGAGGAGGGAGGGGTGCGGCTGGGCGGCATCGCCCCCGTCATCGAGCGTCTCAAGGGCTGCCGGCGCCTCATCCTCACCGCCTGCGGCACCAGCTGGCATGCCGCCCTGGTGGGCGAGTACATCCTCGAGGACATGCTGCGCATCCCCGTGGAGGTGGAGTACGCCAGCGAATTCCGCTACCGCAATCCCGTCATCGACGAGCACTGCTGCGTCATCGCCATCAGCCAGTCGGGTGAGACAGCGGACACGCTGGCGGCAATGAAGGAGGCCAAGCGCAAGGGCGCCCTCGTGCTGGGCATCTGCAACCGGGTGGGCAGCGCCATCGCCCGCGAAAGCCACGCCGGCGTCTATCTCCACGCCGGCCCCGAGATCGGCGTGGCCAGCACCAAGGCCTTCACCAGCCAATTGGTCGTGCTCATCCTGCTTGCCGTCCACATGGGGCGGCTGCGCCACCTGGGCTACAACCATGGCCGGCAGGTGGTGGACGATCTCAAGGCTTTGCCCGAGCGCGTCCAATGGATCCTGGACCGTGCCGGCGACATCCGTCGCATCGCCCTCAAGCTGGCCGGCCACAACAACGCCCTGTACCTGGGCCGCGGGCTCTTCTTCCCGGTGGCCCTCGAGGGCGCGCTCAAGCTGAAGGAGATCAGCTACGTCCACGCCGAGGGCTACCCGGCGGCGGAGATGAAACACGGCCCCATCGCCCTCATCGACGAGCACATGCCCGTCATCGTCATCGCGCCGCGGGACGACAACTACGAGAAGGTCATCTCCAACATCCAGGAGGTGAGGGCACGGGGCGGCAAGGTGGTGGTGGTGGCCACGGAGAACGATCTGAAGCTCAGGGAACTGGCGGACGAGATCATCCTCATTCCGGAGGCGCAGCCCGCCACCCTCCCCATCCTGGCCGCCATCCCCCTCCAGCTGCTCTCCTACTACATCGCCGTGGAGCGTGGCTGCGATGTGGACCAGCCCCGCAACCTGGCCAAGTCCGTGACGGTGGAGTGAATGCGTCGCCCATCCGCCCTCATCCGTCTCCTGCTGCTGCCGGTCTTGCTCCTCAGCACACCGGCGGGCGGCGCGACCCCGGAGCTTGACCAGATCCTGGTGCTGGCGACCCGGGGCGGCGGTTGCGAGGATCCCGCCCAACGGGCCGCCCTGCGCCTGCTGGTGGACGAGGGTCTGGCCGCCCGCGACGCCTCGGCCAGCACGTGGGCCTGGCTCGATCTGTGGCTGAGGGCCGAATGGGAAGACGACAGCCTGCTGCCCCGTCGGCGGGAGGAGTTCAGGCGCGCCTGGCCTGCTGCCCGCTACCAGGAGTCGGCCGACTGGATGCTGGCGCGGTGGCTGGCCCGGCGCGGCCAAGGGTCGGCGGCGGCCCACCTGCTGCTGGATCTGGCGGCCACGGGTGGAGACGGACGGTTACGGGAGGAGGCCGGAAGACTGTTTGCCGAGCTCTGGCGCGAGCAATTGGATGGCCGGCAACGCGACGAGCTGTCGTCCTCCGCCGGAGGGGCGGGCCGCCGCTGGCTGGCCGCCTGGCGGGACTCCCGCCGCGTGACGCGCACCCTGGCCGTGGTGGCGCCCCTGAGCGGATCCGAGGCGATCCACGGCCGGGCCCTGGCCGAAGGGGCGGAGGCGGCCATTCGCCTGCACCGCCGAGGCGGCGGCGCCTCCTGGCAGGTGTCCGTCCATGACAGCCAGTCGGATCCCTGGCTTGCCCGCGACCTGCTGCAGCGGGCCGCCAGCCAGGGCCCTGATGCCATCCTGCTGTCGGGGGATGCGTCCTCCCTGTCCGCGGCGGCCGGCTGGCGCGCGGGTCGGCCCATCGTCGTGCCGGAGCATGGGGGGCCGCCGCTCCACACGCTCTCACCCGATTTGCTGCAGTTCGGACTGGATGCAGAAGCCCTGGGATCCATCCTGGCGGAGGTGGCCGTCGACAGCCTGGACGCCTCCGGCATCTGCTTTCTCGCGCCCGCCTCCCGACCGGCCCATCGGGTCCTGCAGGGGCTGCATGGGGGGCTGCGCCGGTCAGGGCGGTCAATGGGGCCGGAGCAGTGGTACTTTCCCGGCGCGCGCAGCCTGGAGGTCCAGCTGGGGAATCTGCAGGATTACCGCGCCGGCCTGTCCGGCCCCGCGGTGTGGGTGATGCTGGGGGCGGAGGAGGAGGGTGAGCGGCTGGCCGAGGTCCTCACCCGCATTCCGGTCGGCGACCGGGTGCTGGGTGACCGGGATCTGGGCGTGGCGCTGGAAAATTGCATGCCTCCCGGCCTGGAAGGCCGCCTGCTCCTGCTGGCCGACTGGCTGCCGCCGGGCTATGCCGGCCAGGCGGGTTTGGGCGCGGCGGGGGAAGCCTACCGCCGGGACTTGTTCCAGCGCGAGAACCGCGCCCCGACCGCGGCGGAGAGCCGCGCCCACGAGTGTGTCCGCCTGGTGATCGGAGCCGGCGAGCGCGCCGCCGCCACCGGCCTGGACCTGGGCGGCACCCTGGCCCGCCTGCCGCTGCCAAGCCTGGCCGGGCCCTCCCTCGACCTGGAGCGTCAGCGCGCGGCGGGAGCCTGGCTGCTGGGCTGGAACGGCCGGAGTTATGAGATGTTGGGCGGTCGCATAAGGGCGGAGGGGACCAACTGATGCTGGACGCCATGCTGCTGGGCATCCTCCAGGGCCTGACCGAGTTCCTGCCCATTTCCAGCTCCGGACACCTGGTGCTGGGCGAGCATTTCCTGGGCATGGCGCCCCACGGCAGCCAGGGTCTCCTCCTCGAGGTGGTGTTGCATCTGGGAACGCTGCTTGCCGTGGTGGTGGCCTATCGCCAAGACCTCCTGCGCCTGGCTGCCTCGCTCTGGCCGGGGACCGCCCGTCGCATGGAGGAGGACCAGCGTCGTCGCCACCATCGGCTCCTGCTGGCCATGGTGGTGGCCACCCTGCCCGCCGCGCTGGTGGGTCTTACGATGAAGGGGCCGATCGAGCAGGTCTTCGGCAATCCACGGCTGGTCGCCCTGCTGCTGATGGGAACGGCGGCCATCCTCTTCGTGGGCGATCGTTTGCGCCAGGGCAACCGGCTGGCCGAGCAACTGGGCCTGCCGCGGGCCCTGGGCGTGGGAGCGGTACAGGCCCTGGCCATCCTGCCCGGCATCAGCCGCTCCGGATCCACCATCGTCGCCGGGCTGCTCTGCGGCCTGCGCCCGGTTGAGGCGGCGCGCTTCTCCTTCCTGATCAGCGTTCCGGCGGTGAGCGGAGCGGCCTTGCTGGAAGCCCGCGACCTGTGGACCGGAGAGGCGGTCCTCAGCACCTCCCCCGCCGCCTTGGGTGCCGGCTTCATCTGCTCGGCGGTGGTGGGCTACCTGGCGTTGCAGTGGCTGCTCATTGCCGTGCGGCACCGCAGCCTGACCTATTTCGCCTGCTACTGCTTCGTCGTCGGACTGGCGGCCCTTCTGCTGGGGAGCTTTGCATGAGACCCCTGATCGGCATCAGCATGGAGGCCAGCTTCGACCCGGCGGGAGCGCGCCCCCTCAAGCCGGGCCATCGGCTGGACTACCTCCTGTCCACCTATCCCGCCATGGTGCGGGCCGCCGGAGCGAGGCCCGTCCTGCTGGCCGTGGGGCAGGATCCCGTCGAAGCGGCTGAGCTGGTGGAGCGGCTGGACGGCCTGCTCCTGTCGGGCGGCTCGGATCTGGATCCGGTCTTGTGGGGGGAGGAGGAGCTGGAGGCGGGCGGCCATGTGCTGCCCCTGGGCGAAAGCGAACGAGTGCGCAGCAGATGGGAGGACGTCCTGGTCAAGGCCGCCCTGGAGCGCCGCCTGCCCCTGCTGGGGATCTGCCGCGGCATGCAGCAGCTCAATGTCAGCCTGGGCGGCGACCTGTGGCAGGATCTGGAGCGACAGGTGGGGCGGGCGGGCCATCCCGGCGGCGACGATCCCTTCGACTTGGTGCACGGCCTGCTCGCTGTCGGACCAGCGGAGGACCCCCTCATCGGGGCGATGGGCGGAGCATGGGTCACCAGCACCCACCACCAGGGTCTGCGGCGGTTGGGGCAGGATCTGGAAGTCCTGGCCACGGCGGTGGGCGAGCCGGAGGTGGTGGAAGCGGTGCGCCTGGGCGGCCACCCTTTCCTGCTGGGCGTGCAGTGGCATCCGGAGCGGATGGCCGGATCTCCCCTGACCACCGCCCTCATGGCCTCCTTCCTGGTGGCCGTCGAGCGGCGGCGGGGGAGGGCCGGCTGAGCCCGACCCAGGCCGGCACGGCCCGCACGGGCCTTTGGAAGCGCCTGCCCACCGAGGAGGATCTGCGCGGCGGCCTGCTGCCGCCCATTGTCCTGCTCACAGGAAGCGGCCGGACCGAGGGCGCCGAGGAATACCTGGTCGAGGAGGCTTTCCGCTTTTTCTGGGAGAAGGTGACGGATCCTGCCACCGCCGATTTCAATCGCGACCTCTTCCACGCCGACGAGGTGCGGGCCGAGGAGTTGTTCGCCCAGGCGGGCTCCTTTCCCATGATGGCGGAACGGCGGCTGGTGGTGCTCAAGCGCTGCGAGAAGGCGCCGGCGGCCCTGCTCAAGGACTTGCTGAGCTACCTGGACCAGCCCTCGCCCACCACCTGCCTTCTCCTCATCGGCTGGCCCCTGGACAAGCGGCGCAAGGTCTGGACGCGCGTGCTCAAGGAGGCGGCCGTCTTCGAGTTTCCGCCGCTGGGATCACGCCAGCTGGCCCTTTGGCTGGGCGAGGCCTGCGCCGGGCTGGGCCGCCGGCTGCCGCCCGCCCTGGCGGCCGGCCTGGCCGAACAGCTGGCCCACATCCCGCTGCGCATGGCCCGGCAGGAGGTCGAGAAGATCTGCCTGTTGGTGGAGGATGGCGCGGAGGTGCGGGAGCTCGACCTGGCCCACGCCCTGGGCATGGAGGCCGACGCCCGGCCCTTCGACCTGGTGGACGCCATCCTGGCGGAGAACACGCCCCGCGCCCTGACCATCCTGCGCAGCCTTTCGCGTGTTCCGGACAACGCCTTCATCCTGCCGGGCATCCTGGGCAAGAGCCTGGGCCGCCTCGCCTTCGCCGCCCAATTGCGCGACCGGGGGCATCCCCTGCCTGAAATCGAAGCGCGGCTCAAGTTGAACCCCTACCAGATGCGTCCCATGGCGGGCGCGCTGGCCCGATGGCCGCAGGACAGGCTGGAGGAGGCCCTCCGCCTGGTGCTCGAGGCGGACATGGCCCTCAAGGGCGACAGCCCGCTTCCTCCGTCACAAATCACCTTCCAGTTGGTGGTCCGACTATGCCGACGCCCATGACCCATCTGACCGATGAAGAGGTGATGGAACGCTTCCAGCAGGATGAGCAGGAGGCATTCGACGAGTTGGTCCGTCGCTATCGTGACCGCTTGTTCACTTTCATCGACCAGATGGTGCGCAATCGCCCCCTGGCCCAGGATCTCCTGCAGGAGACCTTCATCCGCCTGTGGCGCCACAAGCTGAAGTACCGCAACATCGCCCGCTTCTCCACCTGGATCTACACCATTGCCGGGAATCTGGTGCGCTCCGAGATGCGTCGACAGGCCCGCGAGCCGCGGGTGGACCTCGAACCGCGCGAGCCGGGCGACCGGCCCATCGAGCTGCCGCACCCCGGCCCCGCCGTGGACAGTCAGGTCCACCGCAACATGACCATCGAGCTGGTGCGGGCGGCCATCGATCAACTGCCGGACGAGTTCCGGGAAGTGATCATCCTGCGGGAGCTTGAGGAACTTTCCTATGACGAGATCGTTGAAATGCTCGGTGTGCCATTGGGTACGGTCAAGAGCAGGATCAATCGCGCCCGTGGCCGGTTGATGACACTGTTGGCGAAAAACATCAAGGATGAGAGCCCATGATTCCTTGCGACCAGGTTTCTTCGGAACTGTGGGATTGGCTGGCGGACCCGGCGGGCCATCCGGAGGGTGGCGCCATCCAGGGGCACCTGGAGCTCTGCGCCGCCTGCCGCTTGACGGCCGACCGCATTGCCAGCCTGCGCGCCAGCCTCCCCGGCTTGCGCCAAGCGCCCGACCCCTCCTTTGAACAGGACCTGTTCAGCCGTCTGGAATCGCTGCGCGCCAACGGCAGCGACCCGGCCGCCGACCGCTTTGAGCCTGATGCCAAGCTGGAAGGGGGCGCCGGGCTGGCGCCTCGGGGCATGGTGGTGGAGCTGCGCCATCGCTCCTGGTGGCGGCGTCCCGCCGCCCTCGTGGTGGCCGGCGCGGCCGCCGCCCTCGTGCTTGGCCTGCTGGGCAGGTGGTCGGGTCCGGCCTCTCCGGGAGCCGGGCAATTGGCCAATGCCACCGCGGAGGGTGAAGCGGCCGGTCCGGTCATGCTGGAGGATAGTTTGGCCACGACCACCCCCACCCCGCCGCAGTACGGCGTCCTGGCTGAACGTATTTGGGAGGAGGATTCCTCCGCCGCCGCGTCGCGCCGCCCCGACCATCAGGATCGCCTGACCCCGGTGACCACCCTGCCTTGAGGTCTGGCGGTGCTTCTTTACCTTCAATCGGCGTGAGCAGGCCGGCGGATCAGTTGATGAACAAGATGGGCGCCGGGCGGGCCGCCCCTCCGCAGCGGGAGGGAAGGACGCGGTCCAGCCGGGGGATCCTGCCTTTCCCGCCGGGGCTGTGTTGAGCCTCCAGTTGAAGGGCACCATGAAGGGCATCCTCCTCGCGGGTGGAACGGGATCACGCCTGCACCCCCTCACCAAAGTCACCAACAAGCACCTGCTCCCTGTCGGCCGTGAGCCGATGATCCACCACCCTCTCAAGAAGATGCTGGAGACGGGCATCCGGGATATCCTGGTGGTGACCGGCCTAGAACACATGGGCGATGTGGTCAACCTGCTGGGCAGCGGCCGGGCCTTCGATTGCCGCCTCACCTATCGCGTGCAGGACGAGGCGGGGGGCATCGCCCAGGCCCTGGGCCTGGCCGAGGGCTTTGTCGGCACGGACCCCATGCTGGTCCTCCTGGGGGACAACATCTTCCAATCCTCCCTGGTCGACGCCAGCGCGGCCTTTCTTGGCTCCGGCGCCGAGGCGCAGATCCTGGTCAAGGAGGTGTCCGATCCCGGCCGCTACGGTGTGGCCGAGGTGGTGGAGGGCCGGGTGTCCGGCATCGAGGAGAAGCCAAGGCAGCCCCGCAGCAACTATGCCGTGACCGGCATCTACTACTACACCGCCGCTGTCTTCGAGATCATCCGCACGCTCAAGCCATCAGGCCGGGGCGAGCTGGAGATCACCGACGTGAACAATGCCTACATCCGGCGTGGCACTCTGCGCAGTGAAGTGCTCGACGGGTGGTGGACGGATGCCGGCACCTTCGAGTCGCTGGCCTTGGCCAACCAATTGATTGCAGGAGTCGCAGGATGAAGATCACCGTGATCGGCACGGGCTATGTGGGCCTGGTGGTGGGGGTCTGTTTCGCCGAAGTGGGGAATGATGTCGTCTGCGTGGACGTGGACAAGGGCAAGATCGACCTGCTCAACGCGGGCCGCATCCCCATCTTTGAACCCGGCCTCAAGGAGCTGCTGGACCGTGTGGTCAAGCAAGGGCGACTGGGCTTCACGACGGACACCGCTGGCGCCGTTGCCCGTTCACAGGTGGTGTTCATCGCTGTGGGCACCCCCCCCGACGAGGACGGCAGCGCCGACCTGCAGCACGTGCTGGCCGCAGCGCGGGATGTGGGAGGCGCCATGACCGGCTACACGGTGGTGGTGGACAAGTCCACCGTGCCCGTGGGCACGGCCGACAAGGTGCGCGAGGTGATCCGCGCCGCCACCAGCCACGAGTTCGATGTGGTCTCCAACCCCGAATTCCTCAAGGAAGGCGCCGCCATCAACGATTTCCTCAAGCCCGACCGGGTGGTGGTCGGAGCGGACACGGAGCGGGCGCGGGAAGCCATGCTCGAGCTGTACGCCCCCTTCGTGCGCACGGGCCACCCCATCATCATGATGGACGTGCGCAGCGCGGAGTTGACCAAGTATGCGGCCAACGCCATGCTGGCCACCAAGATCTCCTTCATGAACGAGATCTCGCGCATCTGTGACCGGGTGGGCGCCAACGTGGAGATGGTGCGACAGGGCATCGGCAGCGACACGCGCATCGGCCAGCAGTTCCTCTTTCCGGGCGTGGGCTATGGCGGCAGTTGCTTCCCAAAGGATGTCAAGGCGATCATCCGCACGGCGGGCGAGCACGGTTATGACTTCCGCATTCTCAAGGCCGTGGAGGAGGTGAACGCCGAGCAGAAGCGCCTGCTTGTGGAGCGGGTCAAGGCCCGCTTCGGACAGGATCTGAGCGGTCGCACCCTGGCGCTCTGGGGCCTGGCCTTCAAGCCCCGCACGGACGACATGCGCGAGGCGCCGGCCCTGGACATCATCGCCGGGTTGCACGCGGCCGGGGCCGCCTTCCAGGTCTACGATCCGGAGGCGATGGACGAGGCCCGGCGCCGGCTGGGGGAGGACGTGGCCTTCGCCGCGGACAACTACGAGGCCCTGCGCGGGGCGGATGCCCTCATCGTGGCGACGGAATGGTCCGACTTCCGCGAGCCGGACTTCGCACGAATGCTGGACCTGATGAAGTCGCCCATCGTGTTCGACGGCCGCAACATCTATCGGCCCGATCGCATGCGCAAGCTGGGCTTCGAGTATCAGTCCATCGGCCGCCCATAGGCCACGCGCGGCGCAGCAACCGGGGACCCGCCGCGGCGGGTCCTCCCAGTTCCGGAAGGTCCATGCGCACTCTCGTCACCGGCGGCGCCGGTTTCATTGGCAGCCACCTCTGCCGCCGCCTGCTGGCTGAAGGCCATCAGGTCATCTGCCTGGACAACCTGTTTACAGGCTCCAAGGCCAACGTGGAAGACCTGTTGCCCGACAGCCACTTCGAGTTTGTCCGCCATGACATCACCCAACCCTTGCTCCTGGAAGTGGATTGGATCTTCAACCTGGCCTGCCCCGCCTCGCCCATCCACTATCAATACAACCCCGTCAAGACGGTCAAGACCAGCGTGCTGGGGGCCATCAACATGCTGGGGCTGGCCAAGCGGGTCCGTGCCCGCATCCTGCACGCCTCCACCAGCGAGGTCTACGGCGACCCGGCCGTCCACCCGCAGACCGAGGACTACTGGGGCAACGTCAACCCCATCGGGCCGCGCAGCTGCTACGACGAGGGCAAGCGCGTGGCCGAGACGCTCATGTTCGACTACCACCGCCAGAACGGAGTGGACGTGCGGGTCATCCGCATCTTCAACACCTACGGACCGCACATGGCGCAGAACGACGGCCGGGTGGTGTCGAACTTCATCATCCAGGCCCTCAAGGGGGAGGAGATCACTCTCTATGGCGAGGGCAACCAGACGCGCAGTTTCCAATTTGTGGACGATCTGCTCGAGGGCATGTTGCGCATGATGCGCCAGGACGGCTTCATCGGTCCGGTCAACCTGGGCAATCCGGAGGAGTTCACCATCCGGCAGCTGGCGGAACAGGTGGTGGCGATGACGGGCAGCTCCTCGCCCATTGTGCGGCATCCCCTGCCCCAGGACGATCCTCGTGTCCGACGGCCGGACATCTCCCTGGCCCGGCGCATGCTGGACTGGAGTCCCCGAGTGCCGTTGGCCCAGGGTCTGCCGCCCACCATCGAGTGGTTCCGGCGCACCCTGAAGGGATGAAGCCGGATCGGGACGAGGGTTTCAGCCGCAACCGGTATCTGATATGCGCAAGCGTTGGTCGGCACGGCAGGCGGAGATTGCTTCAACAATGCATGTTGGTCGCCCTGACCCACACCACCCGCCCGGCAGGGCCGCCGCGTCCATGGATGGCCTGGACCGCGGCTTGATGCGCCGGCTGTGCGGCCGCCCATTGGCCTGGCTGCTTGGGGTAGGCATCGGCCTTGTCCTGTTGCTGGTCGGGTGCGCCCGCATCCAGCCCCCACCGGGCGGACCACCCGACACTCAGCCGCCGACCCTTCGTCTGGATCGGCTCAAGCCGGGGGCCACCCAGGTGGAGGCCCGCCCAGATTTCGTCTTCCATTTCAGCGAGTACATGGATCGGGCCAGCGTGCGCTCCGCCCTCAGCCTCAATCCGCGCCCGGAGGGGGAGCTGGAGCTGGACTGGCGGGGGCGGCGCCTGCGGGTCAGGCCATCCCGCCCCTTGCCGCCCGATCGCACCTGGACCCTGGAACTTGGCACGGCGGCCCGCGACCTGGCGGGCAACCACCTGCCCTCACCCCTGCGCATCCCATTTTCCACGGGTGCGAAACTGGACACCCTCTTCCTCATGTTGGAAGTGACGCCGCCCGATGGCGGCGGTCGGGCCGAACTGTGGTTGTGGCCCGCCGAAGAGCGTCCGTCGCGGCGCTTCACGCGGGCTCCCTGGCGCAGCAGTCCCGACGAGCGGGGCCGCGTCCTTTTCCAGGGACTGCCCCCCGGCGCCTGGTTCGCCCTGGCCGTGGAGGACCTCAACCGGGACGGCTGGTGGGACCCCGACCGGGAGCGCGCCGCCCTGCCCAGTCGCGCGCTCGCCGTGCCGGACACGCTGGCCGGACAGCCCGTCCTCTTCCGCCTGGGCACCTTGGCCGGTCCGGATACACTCTCCTTGCTGGGCGGCCACTTTCTCGACCGGGAACGCATCCAGTTCCGCGCCTGGCTGGAGGCGCCCGCCCTGGCCGGGTGGGCCGATTCCCTGCGCCGCGGCCCGGCGGCGGACAGCCTGCGGCTGGACCTGCTGCGCCTGACGTGCGAGTCCGGGCGTCAGGTTCCACTTTCCGGATTGAAGGCGGCGCCGGAGGGATGGCTGCTTTTCCTGGCCGAGGAGGCGGATTCCCTGCCCCATCACCTGGCGCTCGTGGACGGGCGGGACACCTTGCAGCTGCGGCCGCCCCCCGCTGCCTTCCGGGAGTCCCTGATCGATCCCGGCGGCCTGGGCCAGGCCTGGCGCCAGGGCGTCCTGACCCTGGAGGCGCGCCATGCCGTCTCCTGCCGGCCGGAGGGAGCCTGGCAGCGGAGCGGGGAGGACAGCCTGGGCGTGGCCGTGCACCGCCGCTCGGCCAGCACGCTGGAACTGGGTCCGGTACGCGAAGGGGGCCAGCTCTGGGTGGAAAGAGGATTCCTCAGCGCCGGCCCGCATGTCTGGCCGGACAGCCTCCTGGTCCTGCCCGTGCCGGCCGCCGCGCCGCCCCGGGCCAGCGGCGGTGTCCAGTGGTCCTGGAACCGCGGTCCCCGGGACAGCTCCTGGCGGCTGGTGCTGCGCCATGCCGAGGGGGATCGCGACCTGCCCATCGCCTATGGGGGATCGGCCGACCAATTGCCCGCCGGCCGCCTGCTCTTTGCGCTCTATGACGACCGCGACGGCTCCCGGAGCTGGTCGCCCGGGCGCCTGGACGGGCTGCCGGCGGAACCATGGGTGGTCCTGGCCGACACCGTGGAGGTTCTTCCGGGCTGGATCCAGGGCGACATCCAATTGCATTTGCCGGAGTGGATACCATGAGCGAACGCGTCTGGGCCGTGGTGATGGCGGGAGGCGTGGGGGCGCGCTTCTGGCCCCTGTCGCGCATTGAACGGCCCAAGCAGTTCCTGTCCGTCTTCGGGGAGCAGCCCCTGCTGGTGGAAACCGTGCGCCGCCTGCTGCCCCTGGTTCCGGCCGATCGGATCCTGGTCATCACCAGCGCCCTGCACGCGCAGCGCAGCCGGGAGCTGTTGCCCGCCCTTCCGCCCGGCAACGTGATCGGCGAGCCCATCGGACGCAACACGGCGCCCTGCATCGCCCTTGCCTCCCTCATCGTCCGCCGGCGCGATCCCGACGCCCGCGTCATCGTGCTGCCGGCAGACCATTACGTGGGGGACGACGAGGAGTTCCTCTGCACCCTGGAGCGGGCGCTCACGGCCTGTCGCGGTGGCCATCTGGTCACCCTGGGGATCGCCCCCGACCGGCCGGAAACGGGCTACGGCTACATCCAGCATGAGGAGGAGGAGCTGCATCCCGGCGTGCACGCGGTGCGCACCTTCGCCGAGAAGCCCAACCTGATGACGGCCACGCGCTTCCTCCGCTCAGGGGACTTCCTCTGGAACGCGGGCATTTTCGTCTGGGAGAACGATGTCCTGATCGACGCCCTGGAAAACTGGCTGCCCGACACCTGGGAGGCGGTGGCCGCCCTGGAGCCGGAGCTGGACGAACCCGGTTTCGAGGCGGCGCTTTCCCTGTGTTATACCGGTCTACGTTCCGTCTCCATCGACGTGGGGGTGATGGAACCCGCCGGACGGATGGCGGGCAAGGTCCGGGTGATCCGCTGCTCCTTTCCCTGGAACGATGTGGGCACCTGGGCCGAGATCCACCGCATGCTGGAGAAGGACGAGGCAGGCAACACGACCCAGGGCGAGGCCCTTTTCGTGGTCAGCCGGGGTTGCCATGTCCAGGCCGATCGGCGCACGGTCGTGCTGCTGGGCATGCAGGACACGATCGTGGTGGACACGCCCGACGCCCTCCTCATCTGCGCCATGGAGCGTCATCAGGAATTGCCCCTGGTCATCCAGCGCCTCAAGGACGAGGGTCTGCACGAGCTGCTTTAGGCCTCCCCCGGACACGGCCGTCGGGAGTACTCCGTCGCCCGGCATGGCCGAGCAGGGTCCTGGGGCCCTGGCTTGGAGCCGCCCCGTGCGGGCGCTACCTTCTGGCCATGGACATGTCCCGCACAGCCACGCGCGAGGCCAGGGACCGGGAGCTCCTGGCCGGCCTGGAGGAGGCGGCCCGGACACTGGGGTTCACAGTGCGCACCGAACGAGGCTCCTTCCGCAGCGGTCGGTGTCGTTCCCGCGACGAGCAACTCATCATCCTTAATCGTCGCTTGTCCCTGCATGATCGATCCCTGGTCCTGGCCCGCATCCTGGCGGGTGAGGATCTGGAGCGGGCTTTCCTGCTGCCCGCCGTCCGCGAGCAGATCACCCGCCTTGCCGCCGGCGGGCGCGAGGTCCAGAAGGAACCGGAAGCCCGGGAGGAAGCCTCATGATGACGGATCCCCTCTTCCTGCGCAGTGTCATCCTCTTCGAGGATCTGGAGGACGGCGACCTGATGCGCGTGGCGGAGCGCCTCAGCGTCAAGCGGTACCGCAAGAACAACCTGATCATCTTCGAGGAGGACGAGGGCCAGGTCCTCTTCGTCATCCGCAGCGGCCGGGTCAAGATCTCCCGCATCAACTCCTCCGGGGAGGAGGTCATCCTCGCCATCCTCGGCCCAGCCGATTTCTTCGGCGAGCTGTCCATCGTGGACGGGGGGCCGCGCAGCGCCACCGTCACCTCGCTGGAGGAGGTGGAGCTGCTCAGCCTGCGCCGCAAGGACTTCTTCGACATCCTGCAAAGCCATCCATCGGTCGCCATCACCCTCTTGAAACTGATGGCCGGCCGCATCCGCAAGACGGACGCCCAGCTCGTCTCCCTCTCTTCGCTGGACGCGCGGGGACGCGTGATCAACACCCTGGTCCATCTTTGCCGGGACCTGGGACGGGAGTCCGGCACGGACATGATCCTGGTCAACCTCCCCCTGCAGCGGGATCTGGCCTCCATGGCGGGCACCAGCCGCGAGACCATGTCCCGCCTGCTGGCCCGGCTGGAAAGCGAAGGCTGGCTGGAGCGCAGCGGCTCCGACCTCGTGGTCCACAACTTTGCCGAGTTTCGCAAGCTGCACGGCTGACCGGCCTTGCCGCGTCTTGCGGCCAGGCCTTCGGGCACGATGCTTGCTCTCCAACGCCAGCATGTCCCTGCTTTCAGGTGAAAGCCATGAAGGACAAAGGAATCCCCCCGCCACGACGGGCGCGGATGGCAGGTGCTTCCCAGGCTTGGGAAGGAAGGGGCCGGGAATTGTCAGATGCAAGGGAGTGTCATGGCCGACCAGTCCCCTCCTTCCACGCCGCTCTTCGCGGCGTTTCCGAAATCAAGCGCCGCGGATTGGGCCGCCAGGGCCAGGGAAAGCCTCAAGGGGCGTAGTCTCGAATCGCTGCCGGGAGAGACGGAGGACGGCCTCCCGCGGGAGCCCATCTACAGCGAAGCCTCCTGTGCCCAATTGCTGCATCTGCAGCTGGTGGACCCCCCGGGGGCGGTGGTGGAGGGGGAGCTGCCCGCCGCCTGGGAGATTCGCCAGCATCCGCAGTGCACCGAGGCCGCCGCCCTGGGCCGCGAACTGGCGTGGCTGGCCGCTCGCGGCCAGCGGGTGCTGCCCCTCACCTTGGGCCGGCAGGTCCCGCGTGATGGGCAGGCCCTGGGCCGCTTGCTCAGTGGCCTCCCGTCCGGCAAGGCCGTGGTGGAGCTGGAAGCGGGGCCGGAGGTGGCCCTGGCCCACCGCCTGCTCGGCACCCTGCCGGGAGGACCGCATGTCCTGTTGGCGGACTGGATCAGCCCGGCCCTCATCCAGGGCAAACATCCCCTGGCCACCACCGCCCGCGACCTGGCCCACCTCTGGGCGGCGTCGAATCCGGAACCGCTGAGCGCCTCCTGGCTGGCCAGCGGAGTGACCGCCCACGAGGCGGGAGCCAGCCCGGCCCAGGAGCTGGCCTGCTGGCTCGCCTGCTGGACAGCCGGCCTGCGCGACCTGGAGGAGGCGGGGGCTCCCCTCGAAGAGGCCCTGGCTGGCGCGCGACACGAACTGGCCGCCGGGCGCGAGGTATTCGACACCATGGCCAAATTGCGCGCCGCCCGGCTCCTGGCGGCTCGCATCCTCGAGGCCTGCGGCCGACCGCCGGAGCAGCGCCGCATTGTGCTGCGCGTGCGCGGCGCCTTGCGCACCCAAACCCGCCACGATCCCTGGACCAACCTGCTGCGCGCCACGCTGCAGGGTTTTGCCGCGGGCGTCGGTGGTGCCGACAGCCTGCACCTGCCCTCCATGGCGGAGGGACTGGGCCAGACCGACGAGCAGGCCCGGCGCCTGGCCGCCAACACTCAGGTCATCCTGCAGGAGGAGGCCCATCTGGCCCGCGTGGCCGATCCGGGGCGGGGCAGCTGGTATCTGGAAAGCCTGACGGCCGGGATGGCGGAGGCGGCCTGGAGCCTCTTCCAGGACCTGGAGTCCGCCGGCGGCTGGTGGGCGGCCCTGGTGGAAGGCCTGCCCCAGGGCTGGATCCGCGAGGCGGCGGAGCGCCGCGCCGCCCGTTTGGCCCGGCGCCGGGAGGCGCTGGTGGGCACCAGCGTGTATCCCAACCTGGCCGAGAAGCTGCCCGACTGGGCGCGGGACAGCCATGACCCGGAAGCAGTGGCGTCCACCGGCGACGATTTCGCGCCCCTCCGGCCCCGGCGCCTGGCCGAGGAGCTGGAGGCCCTGCGCCGCCGCGGGGAGGCGGCGGCCACCCAGGGCGCCGGCCCCGTCTGGCTGGCCTGCTGTGGCCCGCTGCGCCAGCACAAGGCCCGGGCCGACTTCTGCCGCGGCCTGCTGGCGGCGGGAGGCTGGCGAAGCATCCAGGGAGAGGGCGCCGCTGACGGGGATCTGGCCGCCGCCGCCGCCTTCCAGTCCGGCGCGCCCGTGACCATCCTCTGCTCGACGGACGAGAGCTACCCTGAACTGGCCCCCGCCTTCGTGGCCGGCTTGCGGCGACGGGAGGGGGAGGCCGGACGCCGGCCCGCCCTCATCCTGCTCGCCGGCCATCCACCCGAGCAGGTGGATGCCCTGCGGGACGCCGGCGTGGCGGGCTTTCTCCACGTCAAGGGCAGCATGAGCGACCTCTTCACCCAAATCCTGCATCACGTGGAGGTGTCCACATGAGCCGCCTGCCGGATTTCAGCCGCCTGCCCTGGAAAGCCGTGGCGGGTTCGGGTCTGGCCCTGCCGCGCGACGGGGCCGGCCGGTGGCAAACGGCCGAGCAGATCGAGGTGGCCTCCCGTCACGACCAGCGTGATGGGGAGGGCCTCGAGCACCTGGGCTTCACGGCCGGCCTCGCCCCCTTCCTGCGCGGACCCTATCCGCTCATGTACGTCACCCAGCCCTGGACGGTGCGCCAGTACGCCGGCTTCTCCACCGCCGAGGAGTCCAACGCCTTCTATCGCCGCAACCTGGCCGCCGGGCAGAAGGGGCTGTCCATCGCCTTCGACCTGGCCACCCATCGAGGCTATGACAGCGACCACCCCCGGGTGACGGGTGACGTGGGAAAAGCCGGCGTCGCCATCGACTCCATCCTGGACATGCGCATCCTCTTCGACGGCATCCCCCTGGACCAGATGTCCGTCTCCATGACCATGAACGGGGCCGTCCTCCCCATCATGGCCCTCTACATCGTGGCGGCCCGCGAGCAGGGCGTCGCGCTGGATCAATTGGCCGGCACGATCCAGAACGACATCCTGAAGGAGTTCATGGTCCGCAACACCTACATCTATCCACCGGCGCCCAGCATGCGGATCATCGCCGACATCTTCCGCTACACCAGCCGCCACATGCCCCGCTACAACAGCATCTCCATCAGCGGCTACCACATGCAGGAAGCGGGTGCCACGGCGGACCTGGAGCTGGCCTACACCCTGGCCGACGGCCTCGAGTACGTGCGCAGCGGCCTGGCGGCGGGCCTGGACATCGACGCCTTCGCCCCCCGCCTCTCCTTCTTCTTCGCCATCGGCATGCACCACTTCTTGGAAGTGGCCAAACTGCGCGCCCCCCGCCTGCTCTGTCCGCGCCTCCTGCAGCCCTTCCATCCGCGCAATCCCAAAAGCCTGGCCCTGCGCACGCACTGCCAGACCAGCGGCTGGAGCCTGACCGAGCAGGACCCCTGGAACAATGTGGCCCGCACTTGCATCGAGGCCCTGGCGGCGGCGGGTGGCCACACCCAGAGCCTGCACACCAACGCCCTGGACGAGGCGATCGCCCTGCCCACTGATTTCAGCGCCCGCATCGCCCGCAACACCCAGCTCCTGTTGCAGGAGGAAAGCGGTCTCTGCCGCGTGGTGGACCCGTGGGGAGGCAGCCATCATGTGGAGCGCCTCACCCACGACCTGGTCCGGCGCGCCTGGCGCCTCATCCAGGAGGTGGAGGAGCTGGGCGGCATGGCCCGCGCCATCGAGAGCGGGCTGCCCAAACTGCGCATCGAGGAGGCGGCCGCCCGGCGCCAGGCGCGCATCGACGCGGGCAAGGACACCATCGTCGGCCTCAACCGCTTCCGCCTGGAGCGCGAGGACCCCATCGAGATTCTTGAAGTGGACAACAGCGCCGTGCGCGAGGCCCAGATCGAGCGGCTCAGGCGCCTGCGTGCCGGGCGCGACGAAGCCCGCTGCCAGGCCGCCCTCAAGGCCCTGACCCACGGCGCCGCCCACCCCGGCGGGGAGGTCAACCTGCTCGAGCTGGCGGTGAGGGCGGTGGAGGCCCAGGCCAGCCTGGGGGAGATCAGCCTCGCCCTCGAGGAGGTCTTCGGCCGGCACCAGGCGGTGGTGCGCAGCGTGTCGGGCGTCTATTCGCGGGAGGCGCAGGATATGGCCAACTTCCAGGAGGTGCGGCGACGCTGCGAAGCCTTCGCCGCGGCCACGGGCCGGCAGCCGCGCATCCTCATCGTCAAGCTGGGGCAGGACGGCCACGATCGCGGCGCCAAGGTGGTGGCCACCGCCTACGCCGACATGGGCTTCGACGTGGACGTCGGCCCGCTCTTCCAGACCCCGGCCGAGGCGGCGCGCCAGGCCGTGGAGAACGACGTGCACGTGGTGGGCATGAGCAGCCTGGCCGCCGGACACAAGACCCTCCTGCCCGAGCTGGCCGCCGAACTGAAGCGCAGGGATCGGGAGGACATCCTCCTCGTCGTGGGGGGAGTCATCCCCAAACAGGACTACGACTTCCTCCTGGCCAATGGTGCCGGGGCCATTTTCGGGCCGGGCACGGTCATTCCCGACGCGGCCCTGCGCATGCTGGAGCTGCTGGCGGAGCGTTTCGGTCCCGACCGCCCATGATCAGCCGGCCACCCGATCTGGCGACCCTCGCCGCCGGCATCCTCTCCGGCGATCGCAGCCTGCTGGCCCGCGCCATCACCCTGGCCGAGAGCCGCCGCCCGGAGGACGCCCGCCGTGCCGCCGAGCTGCTCCGCCGCCTGGCTCCCCACACGGGTGGCAGCCTGCGCCTGGGCATCTCCGGCCCGCCCGGCGCCGGCAAGAGCACTCTCATCGACGCCCTGGGCTGCCGGCTGATCGAGGCGGGGCACCGGGTGGCCGTCCTCGCGGTGGATCCCTCCAGCCGCGTCTCCGGCGGCAGCATCCTGGGGGACAAGACCCGCATGGCGAAGCTGGCGGCGCGGGAGGAGGCCTTCATCCGGCCCAGCCCCTCCGGCGGCAGCCTGGGCGGCGTGGCGCGGCGCACGCGCGAAAGCCTGCGGCTCTGCGAGGCGGCCGGCTTTGACGTGGTGCTGGTGGAGACAGTGGGCGTGGGCCAAAGCGAGGTGGCGGTGCGCGACCTGGTGGACGTTTTCCTGCTGCTCCTGCTGCCCTCCTCCGGTGACGACCTGCAGGGGATCAAACGAGGGGTGATGGAGCAGGCCGACATCATTGCCGTCAACAAGGCCGACGGCGACACGCGCCCCGCCGCCCTGCGCACCCAGGCCGACATGGCCGTCGCCCTGCATTTGTCCATGGGGGAGGGCCCGGCCGCCTGGACGCGGCAGGTCCTGGCCTGCAGCGCCGCCAGCGGCGAGGGCCTGGACGAGGTCTGGCGGCAGGTGCTGGCCTGCCGGGCGGCCCGTTCCGCCGACGGGGGCCTGCACGCCCTGCGTCTGGAGCAGGAGCGCCGCTGGTTCCGCCTGATGACCGAGGAGGCCGTGCTCGAGCGCGTCTTCGGACCCCGCCCCATGAGCGACCTGCGCCGCCGCCTGGAGGAGGAGGTGGCTTCAGGCCGCCTGCCCGCCGAGGCCGCCCTCCTGGACCTGTTGGACCAGTGGGACCATCCCGGCGGCCCGCTTCCCGCCTGAAGCCCGACCCGGCCCGCATTGGTTTTGCCGGGCCTTCTCTCTACCTTCCTACCCACGATAGAACAAGACAGGACTCCCCGCACCGGATGCGCCAACTCACCCTTCTGTTCTGGCTCCTCTGCGCGGCCGCCGGCGCCTTCGCCCAGGCCCGCGGCGAAGCCGGCGGACCCACCCTGCTGGGCCTCACCGTCACCGGCAACAGCACCACGGACGAACAACTCATCCGCATCAACAGCGGCTTGCGCGTGGGCTCCGCCCTGCGCGGGGAGGATGTGCAGCAAGCCATCCGCCAGCTGTGGAGCCTCAAGCGCTTCAGCTCCGTCGAGGTGCTGCTGGCCCGCGAGCTGAGCGAGGGCATCTACCTGGAAATCCAGGTGGAGGAGCTGCCCCGGCTGCGCAGCCTGGAGATCGTGGGCAACGACAAGCTGGGCAAGACCCGCCTGCGCGACGCCCTCAAGGGGGTGGTCACCGTCGGCCTGCCCGTGGGCGAGCTGGAGATGTTCAAAGCGCGGCGCACCCTGCAGGATCTGTATGAGAAGGAAGGCTTCCGCCTGGCCGAGGTGGAGGTGGCGGTGCGCAACATCGAAGAGGGGCAGGGCGATCTCCACGTGGTGGTCAAGGAAGGCCAGCGCATCCGCATCGACCAGGTGATCATCCAGGGCAACGAACAGGTGTCCGATGCCAAGCTGATCCGCCGCATGAAGAAGACCCGCCCCCGCATGATCTTCCGCAGCGGCAAGTTCGACCGCGAGGCCTTCGAGGTGGACAAGGGCCTGCTGGTCGCCTACCTGCACAACCTGGGCTACCGGGATGCCCGCGTCCTGTCCGACAGTGTCTGGGTGGACGAGCAGAGCCGGGACCTCAAGGTGCTGGTCCACCTCTATGAGGGCCGCCTTTACGAGGTGGGAGAGATCAGCTGGGCGGGGAACACGGTCTTCACGGTGGAGGAGCTGCAGCGCCAGATCTCGCTGCGGCCGGGGGATCCCTATTCCCGCAAGAAGCTGGAGCAGAGCGTGCAGGAGGGCTTGCACGACCTCTACTACAACCGGGGCTACATCCAAGCCCAGGTCCGCCCCGTGGAGCTGCCCCGGGACGAGGCCGTCATCGACATCCGCTTCGAGATCACCGAGAACAACGTCTTCTCGGTCAAGCGCGTGGATTTCGCCGGCAATGACAAGACCAAGGAGAAGGTCCTTCGGCGCGAGATGCACCTGCGTCCGGGCGACACCTTCGACGTGGGCAAGCTGCGCCGCAGCTTGCGCGATCTGACCATCCTCAACTACTTCGAGGCGGTCAACCCCGATGTGGACATCGCCAGCGCCGACCAGGTCAACTTGACGGTGGAGGTCAAGGAGAAGAACACCGACCAGATCATGATGAGCGCCGGCTACAGCGAGCGTGACAAGCTGGTCGGCTCCATCGGGTTCTCCCTCAACAACTTGATGGGCAACGGCCAGACCCTCTCCTTCGACTGGCAGTTCGCGCGCAGCTACCGCAGCCTCAACCTGGAGTTCCAGGAGCCCTTTCTCTTCGATCGGCCCATCCTCGCCGGCTTCCGCGTCTTCGACATCCAGCGGACCCGCACCTACAACTGGGATTTCGACCAGAAGAGCCGCGGCGGCAGCGTGACGCTGGGCAAGCGCCTCACCTGGCCGGACAACTACTTCCGCGTCTCCAGCACCTACCGCCTGGAGGAGACGGTCTACACCAACTTTGTCAGCAGCTCCCGCGCGGAGCTGAACCGCCGCGGCATCTACGAGGACGATCCCGAGCTGGCCTCCACCTTGTCCGTCTCCCTCGTGCGGGACAGCCGCGACCACCCGGAGTTCCCTCAGAACGGCTCCACCGTGCGCCTGGACAGCGAGATCGGTGGCGGCTACCTGGGGGGGGAGCGCGATTTCCAGCGCTACACCCTGGAGGCCCGCAGTTACAGTCCTTTCCTGGGCAAGTTCATCCACTACAACAGCCTGGAGGCGGGCATCGTGGACGGGCTGGGCGCCCGGGACGAGGTGCCCTGGATCAAGCGCTTCTTCATGGGCGGCAGCGGCCTTAGCCTGGGCACCCCTTTGCGCGGCTACAGCGACCGCAGCGTGGGCACGGGCGAGGACGGCGGTCGCATCAAGTTCAAGGCGGGAACGGAGATCCGCTTCCAGCTCATCCCCAACCCCACGGTCTACGGCCTGGTCTTCGGCGAAGCGGGCAAGGTCTGGAAGAACCTGAAGAGTTCATCCCTGAGCGATCTGGACAAGAGCGCGGGCCTGGGCCTGCGCCTGCACATGCCCATGATCGGCCTCATCGGCCTGGATTACGCGTATGGCTTCGACCGCGTCAGTTCCAGCACCGGCTTGCGCCAGGGCAAATGGGAGTTCCACTTCCAGTTCGGACGGGAGTTCTAGCCGGCAAGCAGCCCACCAACGGCGAGGGCCTCCCTGCCGCCCCCGCGCTTGCCATCCAAACGCAAACACCAACTCGGAAGGAGTCGTCATGAAGAAAGTCGCACTGCCCCTGCTGCTGGCCTTGCTGGTGGTCCTGCCGCCGGCCATGGCCAAGGACCTGCGTCTGGGTGTGATCAACTCCGAGCAGGTTCTGTCCAATTACTCGGAATACCAGACCAGCATGCGGGCCCTGCGGGAGGAGAAGGAGGACTGGGACCGCCAGATCATCGCCCGCGAGGCGGAGATCGAGGCGGAGGTGGGCGACTTCCGCCTGCAGGAGAACACGCTCTCCCCCGTCTCCCGCTCCGAGCGGCGCAGCAACATCGACCGCAAGATCGCCCAGCTGGACGAGTTCCGCAGCGAGATCTACGCCGAGCCGAACGGCCGTTTCTTCCGGCGGAACAAGGAGCTGATGGAACCCCTCGTCAACAAGGTGAACGATGCCATCCGCGTTGTCGCCGAGGAGGAGGGCTATGACATGATCCTCGACAATTCCATGCCCATCATCGTCTATGTGCGCGAGGAGAGCATCGACATCAATCTCAACCAGAAAGTGCTGGAAAAGCTCCAGGGCGGGGCCGGCGCGGCCAAGGGTGAGGGTGCCGCTCCGCGGACGCCCGTCGGCGGCAAGTGACATGCCCCGGTTCTCCCTGGCCGATCTGGCCGGTGAACTGAAAGCGGCCCTGGAAGGGGATGTCGGCCGGGTCATCCGCGGCGTGCGCGGCCTGGAGGAGGCCGGCCCGGAGCATCTCAGCTTCCTGGCCAGCCCCCGCTACCGGCCGCAATTGCCCGCCACCCGGGCGGGAGCGGTGCTGCTGCGCGAGGAGGACCGCGCCCTCTGCCCGGCGGGCTGCGCCGCGCTGGTGGTGCCCGATCCCTACCTCGCCTTCGCGCTGGCCATGCGCCTCTTCCATCCGGCGCCGCCCCACCCCGGGTGGGGACGCCACGACAGCGCCGTGGTCGCCCCGGACGCCCAGGTCCACGCCGAGAGCTGGCTGGGGCCGCAGGTCGTGGTGGAGGCGGGGGCGGTCATCGGGCGGGGCAGCCGGCTGCTGGGCCAGACCACGGTCTATGGCGGAGCCCACATCGGCGAGGACTGCCTCATCCACACCGGCTGCCAGGTGCGGGAGCATTGCGTCCTGGGCAACCGCGTGCTCCTGCAGAACGGCGTGATCGTGGGGGCCGAGGGCTTCGGCTTCGCCCCCCTGCCCGAGGGCGGCTCCCTGAAGATTCCCCAGGCCGGCCGCGTGGTGATCGAGGATGACGTGGAAATCGGGGCCAACTGCTGCCTGGACCGCGGCACGATGGGAGACACCATCATCCGGCACGGGGCGCGGCTGGACAACCTCATCCAGATCGCCCACAACGTGGAGGTGGGGCCGGGCACCCTCATCGCCGCCCAGTCCGGCGTGGCCGGCTCCACGCGCTTGGGGGCGGACTGCCGCATCGGCGGCGCCACGGCCATCAACGGACACATCCGCATCGGCGACCGCGTGCAGATCGGCGGCGGCAGCGGTGTGACCGGCTCCGTTCCCGACGACCGCATCTACGCCGGATTCCCGGCCCGTCCCCATCGCGAGTTCCTTCAGCAGCAAGCGGCCCTGGCCCACTTGCCGGAGCTGCAACGCCAGGCCCGCGAACTGGGACGGCGCCTGGCCGGGCTGGAGGAGCGTTTGTCCTCCCTTGAGGCAGAAGGCACGGAGGAAGGAGAGGCATGAACCTCAACCAGCGAAGCATCGAGGACTCCGCCACCATTGCGGGGCTGGGCCTGCATACGGGCGCCCCTTGCACGGTCACCTTCCTGCCCGCCCCGGCCGGACACGGGCTGGTCTTCCGCCGGCGGGAGGGGGAGCGCGTCGTGGACATCCCGGCCACCATCGAACACGTGGTGAGCACCGACCGCGGCACGGTCCTGGCGGTGGACGGCGTGCGTGTCCACACCGCCGAGCATCTGCTGGCGGCCCTGGCCGGGCTGGGCATCGACAACTGCCTGATCGAGATGGACGGGCCGGAGCCGCCCATTCTCGACGGCTCGGCGGCGGCCTTCATCGCCGTGCTGCAGCAGGCCGGCATCCGCGAGCTGGAGGAGCCGCGCGATTTCCTCAGCGTGGATCGCACGGTGGTCTACCATGACGACAGCGGCATCGACATCGTGGTCGTGCCCTCCGAGGAGTTCCGCGTCACTTACATGGTGGACTACGCCAACCCGGCCCTGGGCACCCAGTACACCAGCATGTACGGCTGGAGCGAATTCATCCAGGAGTTCGCCCCGGCGCGCACCTTCTGCTTCGCCAGCGAGCTGTTGGAGCTGCAGCGCCGCGGCCTCATCCAGGGCGGCAGCCTGGACGCCGCCCTTGTCTTTCTTGACGTGGCCGACCAGGACCTCAGGAGCCTGGAGCAGCATTTCTCCGTGACAATCGATCGCGAGCGGCTGGCCGCCGGCCGGCGCATCCTGGGCGATCAGGAGCCGCACTGGCCCAACGAACCGGTGCGGCACAAGGTGGTGGATCTGGCCGGCGACCTCTGCCTGCTGGGCCAGCCCCTCAAGGCCCATGTCCTCGTCGCCCGCGGCGGTCACACGGCCCATGTCGCCCTCGTCCGCCAGCTGAAGCAGGAGGCCGTGCGCAAGAGCCTGCAGAAGGAGTACCAGCAGCGCCTGAGCGAGGAGGTCTTCGACGCCGCCGCCATCGAGCGCATCCTGCCCCACCGCTATCCCTTCCTGCTGGTGGACCGCATCACCGAGTTGAAGCCCGGCGAGTTCGTGCGGGGCATCAAATGCGTGACCATCAACGAGCCCTTTTTCCCCGGCCATTTCCCGGGGCATCCCATCATGCCCGGCGTCCTCATTGTGGAGGCGATGGGACAGACGGGGGGCATCCTCCTCCTCAACAGCTACGACCGGCCGGAGGAGAAGGTGGTCTACTTCACCGGCCTGGACAAAGTGCGCTTCCGCAAGCCGGTGCGTCCGGGCGACCAGCTGGTGATGGAGTTGACCATGCTCAAGCAGAGGCGCGGCATGTGCCTGATGGAGGGCAAGGCCTACGTGGACGGGCAGCTGGTCACCAGCGCCGAGATGAGCGCCATGGTGGTGGACAAGTGAGCCCGCTCATCCATCCCAGCGCGGTGATCCATCCCGCGGCGCGGCTGGGCGCCGGCGTCGAGGTGGGTCCCTTCGCCTATGTCGAGGAGAACGTCGAGCTGGGGGAGGGCTGCCGCATCGGGCCCCACGCCGTCATCCATGCCGGTGCCCGCCTGGCCCGGGGCGTGGAGGTCCATCAGGGGGCCAGTGTCTCCTGCCTGCCCCAGGATCTCAAGTTCGAGGGGGAGGACAGCCTGCTCGAAGTAGGGGAGCGCACGGTCATCCGCGAGTTCGCCACCCTCTCCCGCGGCACGGCCGAATCCGGCGCCACGCGGGTGGGGGCGGGCTGCCTCATCATGGCCTACGTCCATCTGGCCCACGACTGCCAGGTGGGCGACGGCTGCATCCTGGTCAACGGCGTGCAGGTGGCGGGCCACGTCCACATCGGCCAGCGCGTCACCCTGGGGGGTCTGGTGGCCGTCCACCAGTTCGTCCACATCGGCGACCACGCCTTCGTGGGCGGCGGCATGGAAGTGACCAAGGACGTCCCGCCCTTCGTCCTGGCCAACGGCAAGCCGCTCAAGTACTGCGGCCTCAACCTGGTCGGGCTCAAGCGCCGCGGCTTCGATCCGGAGCGCCTGCGCCGCATCCGCGACCACTATCGCCTCTTCTTCGGCAAGGGAAGCCACAATGCAAGCCAGGCCCTGGCCCGCCTGCGCGAGGAAGCGGCCGGGGAAGCCGACGCGGACCTGATCATCCGCTTCGTGGAACAGTCCGAGCGGGGCATCCTGCCCGGATGAAAGGCCGCTGGCTGATTCATCCGGAAGGCGAAGGCCTCTGGAACATGGCGGTGGATGCCGTGCTGGCCCGCGGCGGCGGCGCGCCCCTCACCCTGCGCTGCTACTCCTGGCGTCCCGCCACCCTCTCGCTGGGCCACAGCCAGGCCTGGACGCCGGAGATGGCGCGCCGGGCGCGGGAGGCGGGCATTCCCGCCGTGCGGCGCGAGACCGGCGGCCGGGCCGTGCTCCATGACGAGGAGCTGACCTACTGCGTGGCCATCCCCGCCCACTCGCCCCTGCATTGCGGCAACCTGCCCCAGGCCTATCAGCGCATCAATGCCGCCCTCGCCACGGGCCTGGCCGGCCTGGGTCTGGAACTGAGCCAGGAGGCCCGCCGGGTGGACATCGCCGCCGCCTATCGGCGCGAGACGGGCGGCCTCTGTTTCGCCGCCACGGCCCAGAGCGAGGTGCTGTGGCAGAACCGGAAGCTGGTGGGAAGCGCCCAGCGGCAACTGCGCGAGGGCCTGCTGCAACACGGCAGCGTCATCATCGGGCCGGGACACCTGCGCATCGGCGCGCTCTTCTTCGATGAGCCGCGCCTGCGGGAGGCAGCCGCCGGCAAGCTGGCCCGCGAGACGACCTGCCTGGCCGAGGCGCTGGGTCGCCCTCCAGCCTTCCCGGAAGTGGCCGCCGCCTTGCGGGAGGGCTTTGCCGAGGTCTTCGGCTTGGACCTGGAGGACCGCGCCCTGGACGCCGGGGAGATGGAAGGGGCGGCCCGCTGGCGGGAGGCCTTCCGTCCGGAGCGCGAGGCGATGCGTCTGCCCTGAGATGATGCCGGAGGCGTGGTGGAACTGGCTGCCTTGCTGGAGGACATGGTCCGCCTGGAGGAGGGCGCCTGGAGTGATCGCCTCCTGCAGGATGGCTCCACCGCCGGCGCGGCCTCGGCGCGCCGCACGGCCCTCGTGCGCTATGGGCTGGAGGAGTGGCGCCGCCACGACTGGGTCCTGGCCGCCCGGCTGCGGCGGGCGCCCCGCCCGCGGGTGCAGGCCGCCCTGCGCCTGGGCCTGGTGCTGCTGGAGATGGGACATCCCGCCCATGCCGTGCTGGACAATCTGCTGGAAACACTGTCTGGGGTGTCGGCCACGGAGCGGGGACTGGTCAACGCCGTGTTGCGGGGACTGGTCCGGGACAACCAGCCGCTTGCCCCGCTGCCCGGACCCCAGACCGCCCGCAGCGCCGAGGAGCGCCGCCTGCTGGGCGTGGCCTTCTCGCTGCCCCCCTGGTTCCTGGACCTGATCGGGCGGCTGGAGGGTCCCGCCGCCTGGCAGCGCCCCTTTCTCCACCGGCTGCGGCAGGATCTCTACCGCGGCCGCGGCCTGTGGCTGCGGGTCAACCGGCAACGCTGGACGGCGGCGGAGGCGGAGGAGGATCTGGCGCGCCTTGGGCTGGAGCCCTCGGCCGCTCCTGAATGTCCCTTTTTCCTGCGCCTGGGCCGGATTCCCGCAGCGGGCCTGGCCCAGTTGCCGCCCCTGGCCGATGGCCGCCTGCACGTCCAGGACCTGAGCGCCTGGGGCGCGCTGGACCTCTTGGACCTGATGCCGGGCATGCGCGTGCTGGATCTGTGCGCGGCCCCCGGGGGCAAGTCCCTGGCCATGCTTGAGGCCTGTCCCGGAGTGGAGCTGACCGCGGTGGAGGCCCATCCCGGCCGCGCCCGCAGCCTGGAGCGGCGCCTGGCGGGCCGGGCCCGCCTGCGGCAGGAGGATGCCCGCGCCGTGACGGAGAAGGGTTGGGATCGCATCCTGTTGGACCTGCCCTGCTCGGGTTCGGGCACGGTGGGGCACCGCCCGGACATCCTGCGCAAGGAGGATCCGGTCAGTCCGGAGCTGCTGGAGCTGCAGGCGTCGCTCCTGTCCCACGCCACGGGGCTCCTGGCGCCGGGCGGGCGTCTGGTCTACAGCACCTGCAGCATGGACCCCCGCGAGAACGGCCAGCAGGTGCTGCCCCTGGCGGAACGGGAAGGGCTGCGGCCCAGGCCGGATCTGGTGCCCGCGGAGTCCCTGGTGGACATGGGGCGAGAATGGCGACCTTGGCGCAGTCTGCGTCCGGACCAGCCCGGACGCCCTGGCGCAGGCGGCGCCTGGGCCATCGCCCTCGACAAGCCGGCGCGAGGTGGGAGCTGAAGGCCGGAAGGAAGAGGTGTGATGCGGCCGGGAGAGGTGGACGATGAGGCGTGATCAGGTGGCGTCAGCGCCAGCGCGACGATGGCGGCGCCTGGGCCTGGCCCTGTTCGCCCTGCTGGCGGGATTTCTGCTTCTGCTCGTGGCCTTCGATCAACTGCTGATGCCGGCCCTGACCCGCCAGGGCGAGGTGGGGCAGTGTCCGCGCGTGCTGGGCCTGGAGTGGAACGAGGCGGAGATCCTGCTGCGGCAATCCGGATTCGAAGCGGTTCAGGCCGGCCGCCGGCCCGATCCCAGCGGCCTGTTCCCGGCCGGCGTGGTGATGGAGCAACATCCGCGCGCCGGTCGCATGACCAAGACAGGGCGGCGCATCCACGTGACGCTCAGCTCGGGCAGCCGCCAGGTGCCGATCCCAACCCTGCGGGGCGCGACCCAGCGCCAGGCCCAAAGCCTCCTGGCGGATGTCCAGCTGGACTTGGACACCCTGCGGTGTCAATGGCGCCACGACGCGCGCTTCGGCGAGGGAACCGTGCTCAGCCAGGTGCCGGCCGCCGGGGACAGCCTGCCGCCGGGAGGCCTGGTGGCCGTGGTGCTCAGCCTGGGCCCAGCCCCCGATTGGGTGCCCGTGCCCGACCTGACCGGCATGACCCTGCGACAAGCCAGGAGGACCCTGGCCCGCGTCGGTCTGGCCAGCGCCCAGGACAGCGGCCTGTCCGATGCCCAGGCGGTGGTCGGGCAGAATCCGCCGGCGGGCCTCCAGGTCCGGCCGGGCGCGACGGTGGACCTGCGACTGCAAGAAAGGAGCCTGCCATGATCCGCCTTGCCCCATCCCTGCTCGCCGCCGACCTCTTCCGCCTGGAAGTGCAGTTGGCGGCCTGTGCCGCCGGCGGCGCCGACCTGCTGCACCTGGATGTGATGGACGGCCACTTCGTGCCGAACCTGAGCTATGGACCGGATTTCGTGCGGGCCGTCCGCACGCGCAGCACCCTGCCGCTGGACATCCACTTGATGGTGGCCGAGCCGGCCGGCTTCATCGAGCCCTTCGCCGCGGCGGGAGCGGACTGGCTTTCGGTCCACCTCGAGGCGGGCCCCCATCCGGACCGCCTGCTCCAGCAAATCCGCGCCCACGGCTGCCGCGCCGGGCTGGCGCTCAATCCCGGCACCGACATCGCCCCGCTGCGCTGGTTGACGCCCCACCTCGATTTCGTCCTGCTCATGAGCGTCAATCCCGGCTATGGAGGACAGGCCTTCCACGCACCCGTGCTGGACAAGATCCGCCGCTTGGGCCAGTTGTGGCGGGAGCTGGGCGTGGCCATCCCCATCCAGGTGGACGGGGGTCTGGATGAGGTCCATGGCCCGGCCTGCGCCCGGGCGGGGGCGGAGATCCTGGTGGCCGGCTCCCACCTCTTCCGCCAGCCCGACCTGGCGGCGGCCATCACGCGCCTGCGCCGGGCCTGTGCATCCCACGAAGCGTGAAACGTGGCCCAGGCCGGGCTTGTGTTGCCTGCCCTTGGGCGAATCGCTACACTTTCGACCGTGCAAAGCAGAGAGCGGCACCCGACATGAACCTCATCCTTCTCGCCTTGCTGGTGGTTGCCACCGGCATGGATCCGGCTCTTGCCCAGGACTTCGAAAAAAGCCGCGCCGCCCAGGAAGCCGCTCCGGCGGCAGTCCAGGCCGCCCGCGTGCAGCTGGAGACCGGGCTGGGGCTTGTCAGCTTCCGCGAGGGTCTGCTGGCCCGCCGGCCGGGCGAGCTGCCCGATTGGTTGGACGCGCCACTGCGCAGCCGGGTGGAGGAGGGAGACCGAGTGCGCACAGGCAGCCAGGGCCGAGCCGAGATCGAGTTCCTGGACCGCAACGTGCTGCGCCTGGCGCCCGCCACCACCCTGCGCCTGGCCCGCCTGCTGGAGGAGGAGCGCGAGGCGGCCATCAAGGTGGACCTCGAGCTGGAGGAGGGGGACATCTGGGCCGAACTGGACGACCTGGACGAGGGGGACTCCTTCACCATCCGCTCCCAGGTCATGGGTGCCGCCATCACCGGCACGGCGCTCAAGATGAGCGTGGCGGAGGGACGTGAAACCGTGCTCACGGTGATGCGCGGCGAGGTGCGCGTCGCCTCCGACGCCGCCGGCCTGGTGGACCCGCGGCCGGCCATCGACATCGACTCGCTGGGCGCCCTCCTGGCCAGGCCCAAGGCGGCGCCCCCCACGCCCGGCGCTCCCGTGCCCGTGGCCGGACCGGTGCCCGTGGCCGGACCACGCGAGGTCAGCCTGGCCGAATGGCTGGTCATTGTGCGGGACATGCAGGAGATCCGGATCGGGGCCGACGGCCGGATCCAGACCGCCGGGCGCATCGAGTCTGCCGGCGATTCCGACTGGGTACGGTGGAACCTGGAGCGTAGCCGGGCACGCCAACCCCGCTAGTTTTTTTGGATCGATCAAGGCCCGCCACCCGGCGCGGGCCGTTCACACTGGCAGAGAAGGAGGACTCCATGCGTCGCTGGATTGGTCTGACCGTGCTGGCCACCCTGCTGGCTTCCTCGGCCATCCTGGCCCAGGTCATGCAGGAAAGCGAGAGCGGATCGGTGGACTGGCAGTCCCGCATCATCCGGGCCAAGGGAGTTGGCATCCCCAGCGCGGTGGGCGGCCGGCCCGGCCAGATCCGCGTGGCCCGCGCCGATGCCCTGCGCAAGATCCTCGAAACGGTGGAGGGCATGACCCTCACCTCGGAGACGACCGTGCAGGATTTCATGTTGGAGAACGACCGCATCATCACGGAGGTGCGTGGCGTCTGCCGCAACTTCCGCGAAGTGGGTGAGCCCATCTACATGAGCGACGGCTCCATCGAGTTGGTGGTGGAAATGGTGATCGGCCCCGACCTGAGCGATGTCCTGCTGGGCGGCATGCCCTTCCAGGACGGCATGCCCACGCCCATCCAGTACAGTGACATCAATCCCCTGGGGTCCGTCTACACCGGGTTGATCGTTGACTGCACGGGTCTCGAACTGCGCCCGGCCATGGCCCCGCGCATTCTCAACGACTCCGGGGAGGAAATCTACAGCAACGCCTGGGTGGATCGGGAGTGGGCCCTGCGCAACGGCATGGTGGGCTATGTCAAGAACCTGGAGCAGGCCCGCCAGCAACAGGACCGCATCGGTGCCAAGCCGCTGCTGGTCAAAGCGACGGACGTGCGCGGCAGCCACAAGGCGGACATCGTCATCCCGGACCGGGACGGCAAGATCCTGCACGCCCTGAGCGAGAATCTTTCCTTCCTCTCCGAGTGCCGCGTCCTCGTGGTGGTCAACTAAAGGTCGGAGGCAGACATGAACACCTTGCGTCGATGGTTGGCCCCCGCCCTGCTGGGAGCCATCCTGGTGGCGGGCCTTGGTGGGTGCGCCAAAGCTCCGCTCAAATCCGAGTCCCTCCTGGATACACCGCAAACCCATGTCGATCAGGGCCTTCGCCTGCTGGATCGGGGCGAGTTGGAGGCTGCCGGGCGGGAGTTCGACCGCGCCCTGGCCCTGGATCCCAAGTATTTCATGGCCCACGCCGCCCGCTCCCTGCTTATGGCGGAGTCGCCGGAGGCAGGGCGGGAGGCCTTGAAGACGGCCGCGAAAGCGGTGGACATGGCAGACAACCGCTGGCAGGCCTGGATGATCCAGGCCCGCGTGCTGACGCGCGTCCAGCCGGATGATTGGTACAACAAGTCCCTCAAAAGCCTGGAGAAGGCCGCCAAGCTGGGGGCGCCGGCCGAGCAGGTGCACTTCTGGCGGGGTCGCGCCGCCATGGTCAACCTGGATTTCCAGACGGCGGTGGGCGAGTTCGGCCAGGTGGTGGCCCAACGCGGGGATTGGTCGGCCCCGGCCGACCGGGCGCTGGAGACCTGCAACAAGATCATTCGCGCCAGGCCCGGCACGCGGGTCAGTTCCAAGATCGCGTTGGAGGACGCCATTGATCGCGCCGACATGGCCGTCTTGCTGGTGGAGGAGCTGAAGCTGCCCGAGATCCTGTCCAAGCGGGCCAAGGTGGACAAGCCCCGCTTCAACGAACCGGGCAGGGCCGACGACTCCCCCCAGCGCCTCAGTCCGGACGACATCCAGGACCACTGGGCCCGCACCTGGATCGAGGATGTGCTGCGCGAGGGCGGCATGGGCACTGGTCCGGGTGGCGCCTTCATGCCGGAAGAGCGGATCAGCCGCGGTGAATTCGCCTTGACCGTGGTGGACATCCTGGTCTCGGTCACGGGCGACGCCAAACTGGCCAGCCAGCACTTTGGTGAGACCAGCATCTTTCCCGACATGAACTCAAGTCATCCGTCCTACAGCGCGGCCGCCCTTTGCACGGCGCGGGGCATCCTGCAGGCCGACCTGCAAAGCGGGCGCTTCAACGCGACGGGGACGGTCAGCGGCGCCGATGCCCTGCTCAGCCTTAGGCAGTTCCAGAACATCTTGAGGCAGAACTTCTAAGGCGGCAGATCATGAAGAACGTCCATGCCTTGCTCACGGCCGGACTCTGCGGCGCAGTCTGCCTTCTGCATACCCACTGCGCGGGACCGCGGAGTGGTGGAGCGAAGAGGATCGACCAGCCGGCCTGGCTGGAGGCGCCGGCCCGGCGGTTGACCGATTCCTCTGCCGACCAGACCGCACCCAGTTTTTCCCCGGACGGCCTGCAGCTGGTGTATCAGAACAACGGCGATGGCAACTGGGAATTGTACACCATGCAGGTCTCCGACGGCCGTCCCACCCGCTTGACCGACACGCCCGAGGCGGAAGAGGATCCCAGCTGGTCGCCCGACGGGCGGTGGATCGTCTGCACCGTCCATGCCCCCAGCCTGGACGCCTCGCCCCCCCGGGACATCCTGGTCATGGCGGCGGATGGCCGCCAGCGGCGAATTGTCGCCGCCAGCGGCGCGGACGACTGGCACCCCCGCTTCAGCCCCGATGGAAAGTCCATCTATTTCGTCTCCGACCGGGTTGATGAGCGGCGGGACCTGGGGGACGCCGAGCGGAGGACTGCCGTTTTCCGCTTTGATCTTGAAAGCGACAATCTGGTCCAATTGACCGGGGCCGGCATCTACAGCAGCCCGCTGCCCACCAGCCAAGGCCTGGCGCTGCGCATGGGCAACCATCAGTTGGGCTGGCTGGAGAACCAGGATCCATCCGTGCTGATGGTCGACTCGCTGCGCATCCTGGGCCAGCCTGACTGGCATGCCGTCGCCGGCTGGGCGGTGAGCGAGATCACGGTGGAGCGGGACGGCCTCATCCTGGTGCGCCCGCCCCAATCAAACCAGTGGTTGCCCCTTGGTCCAGAGGGGCGTGAAGCCGATCAACTGCCCGCGTGGTCGCCCGATGGTCGACGCCTTGCCTTTGCCGGGCGGCAATCGCAGCAGTGGGACATCTATCTGAAGTCCATGGACGGACAGCCCTGATCACAGGTGGTGGATCGGCCACGCCGCGGCGGGCGGACGAGGTCGGATTCCAACCATATGAATGTCGGATAAGATGTATTATGTAAACTTATCTGAGGCTACAGCCCCAGCCAGGCCAGGCTCGCCCTCCGATGCGTGCCTGATGCGGATCCAGTGCCTGCCGCCAAAGTGCCCGGACATCGCCCATGAATTTCCAGACCTGCTTCAACAAGGAAGTCTGTTCCCGTTCACAATCAACGACTTGCCTCTGCAACGTGTCGGGCAGGATTTTGGCGTGGTCATGACCGACATGCTGCCGGGAAGTCGCCGGATGATCTTTAACCCTGCCACTTCCATACCTTGTGCCACAGACTCTGCAGTTGCCAGGAGCCAACGCGGCATGAACCCATCCCAGACGCCACCGGGCCGGTCCCTGTGGCTCAGCATGGTCCTGTTGGTCGTCCTGCTCATCCTGTTCTTTCTTGCCATCGAATGGATGTCCCAATCCTTCAAGCTGTTCGGGCAGGATTTGCCCCGCCTCTTGCTGAACTACACATCCAACCCCCTCGTCGCCTTGTTCATCGGAATTCTGGCCACCAGTCTTATGCAGAGTTCCAGCGCCACCACGTCCATGGTCGTGGCCATGGTGGCCTCAGGGTCCCTGCAGCTGGAACTGGCTGTTCCCATCATGATGGGAGCCAACATTGGCACCTCGGTGACCAACACCCTGGTCTCCATGGCCCACATCAACCGCAGTTCCGAGTTCCGTCGCGCCTTCTCCGCCTCCATTGTCCATGATTTCTTCAACGTGCTCTGCGTCCTGGTCTTTTTCCCCTTGGAGTACTTCACGGGCTTCTTCCACAATGCCGGGCAATGGCTGGCCGGCCTGGTCGCCGACGTTCATGGCATGGAGGTGCTGAGTCCGCTCAAGGCTCTGGTTGAACCGCTGGCCAGAGGTGTCATCACCCAGCTCACCAAGGTGCTGCCGACGGACGGGCCCTGGCACCTGCATGCCTGGTGTTCCCTGTTGTGCGCCTTCACCCTGCTCTTCCTGGCCATTGTCATGCTGACGCGGGTCTTGAAGGGCGTGGCCCTGTCCCGGGCGGAGAACTGGTTCGAGGCCAGCATCTTCCGCTCCTCCATCCGCTCCCTGCTGATCGGCGTCCTGCTCACCATCGCGGTGCAGTCCAGCAGCGTTTCCACCAGCCTCATCGTCCCCTTCGCAGGGGCCGGGCTGCTATCCCTCAAGCAAATCTTCCCCTACACCCTGGGGGCCAACCTCGGCACGACCATCACGGCCATGCTGGCCGCCCTCTCCACCCAGAACCCGGCGGCCGTGGCCATTGCCATGGTCCACACCTTGTTCAACGCGGCGGGGACGGCCCTCTTCCTCCCCCTTAGTCGCCTGCCCATCGGCCTGGCCTCGGGCATGGCCGAACTGGCCCTGCGCAGCCGATTGATCCCCATGCTCTACGTCCTGATGGCCTTTTTCGTCGTGCCCCTTGGCTTGATTTTTCTGCTGAAATAGGAGATCCCCCATGCTGAAGGGCTTCCTGTCCCTCTTCAACAAGGAAAGCCTGCTCGATCAGGCCCTCAAGGACACCCACACCATGCTGCTCCAGGCCGAGACGATGGTCCGGGTCGCGCGGCAGGCCCTGCGCGAGACGGAGCACGCCCCGGCGGAGCTTGACATCAGCAAGATGGACCAGGTGGTGAACCGCTACGAATCGGAGGTGCGGCGCAAGGTCTTCACCCACTTGACGGTGATGGGCAATGAGGAAGTCTATCCGGCCCTCGTCCTGATCAGCATCATCATCGACGTGGAGCGGGTGGGCGACTATGCCAAGAACATCGTTGAGCTGGCGCGGGAGCACGAGCCGCGCCTGCAAGCCGGGGAGTTCGAGACGGAGCTGTGCCGCATCGAGGAGCAGGTGATTGAGCGTCTGCTGCCGCAGGGGCGCCAGTGCTTCCAGCAGAATGACGAGAAGGCGGCCGCCACCCTCATCGCGGACCTCAACTGGGTCAACCCGGCCTGTGACCGCATCACCAACATCCTGGTGTCCGGCCGGCAGCCGGTGGACCTGCCCCCCTTCACCCAGGTGGCGCTGGCCCTCTATGTCCGCTATCTGAAGCGGATCAACTCCCACTGGTTGAACATCCTCACCAGTCTGGTCAATCCCTTCGACCGGATCGGCTTCCGCCGTGCCCCCCTGGATTGATCGTGGCGTGAAGCGGGGTCGACCTTGACATTGGAGGAGGCGGGCGCTACTTTCTTGGCCTGATTTTGCTGCCACTTTAGCTCAGCTGGTAGAGCAACGGACTGAAAATCCGTGTGTCCCCGGTTCGATTCCGGGAGGTGGCATGGACACCGCTGGGTTCGCCGAGGGCGAACCCTTTTTCTTGTGCCTGCTTTGAGCTTGGATGGGTGCGGGTGGGGCCCCTTCAAGGCGATGGCGGCTCCACCTGATCGCCATGCTCCCGCTTGACCAGCCAGGAACCGGCCCAGGCCAGGGGCCAGCCGGCCATGCGCAGGGCGACGCCACCCCAGGCCGGCATCCCCACGACCTCCTGTCGCGCAAAAAGTGCCCGCACCACGCGGTGGACCGGCGCGGGGGCGGGTCGTTGGCCGCCGGGGCACAATGAGGCTTCGAAGCGGCCGGCGCAGGCGCACAGGGTGACCCCCAATCCCTTGGCCCGCAGTCCCTGGCGCAGGGCGGCCAGATAGTTGCGCAGGCCGCCTCCCTGGGCCGAACCCGCCACTGCTCCGGCCGTGGGATGAAGGTGGGATGCCGGGGCCAGCACCAGCAGGTAGCCGTTGCCCTCCCGCAGCATGGCCGGCAGCAGGGCGTCGCGCAGCAGCTCATCCAGGGCGCGCAGGCCGCCCTCCTCCAGACGGCGGACCTGGGCAAGGGGCGCCGCCAATCCCGGATCCCGCAGAGAGCCACCGGCGATGAAGACGATGATGTCCGGCTTGGCGTCGGCCAGGCGGATGAAGGTGAGCAGATCGCTTCTGTCCTCCCGGCGGGCAAGATCGCCCTGGAAGAGGCTGGCACAGGCCCCGGCCGCCCTGCACTCGGAGTGCAGCGCGACCAGTCTGTTGCCCGAGGGGTCGACCAGAAGCAAATCACAGCCTCGTCCGGCCAAGACCAGGGCCAGCGCCCCGCCGGCGCCGCTGCCGGCTCCCAGGATGAGGGCCAGGGGTTTGACGGGCGGTTGAGTCATGGCGCCAACTTAGCACACTGCCCAAGGCCGTGACCCGGCGACAGTCAGCGTTATATTGTCGCATGCACACGTTCGCCCTGGCGCTGCTCAGCTGTGTTGTCTCCCTCCATGCGAGTCCCCCCGAGGTCCTGCGCCTGTGGGGCCAGGTCCGTGACGCGGGCGGCGGCGTGCCTTGCGCCCTGGTGGTGGCGGTTGGGCAGGACAGCTGCCTGACGGATGAACATGGCAACTACGCCTTCGACCGGCTGCCCATGGGTCCCTGCCATCTGCTGGTAAGGGCCCCTGGCCACGAGACGCTGCGCATGCGGTTCTGGCTGCGGCGTGAGGCCTTCCTCCCCATCGAACTGGCGGCGCGGGCCACGCTGGCCGCCGGCTTCGCCGAGGATTCCCTCCGGCTCATCCACCCGGTCACGGCGGGTGGAAGGGTCGACTTGGACGGGGATGGCCGCCCCGACCGGGCGGGGGACAGTCCCCTCCTCCACCCACGGCAGCGGCTGATCGACCTGCTGCCCGCCGAGGACGGCTGGGGCGGCGTCTGGCCGGCCCGGGTCGAGGGTGGGGTCCTGACGCCCGCCGGCGGCCTCCACGCCATGGGCCATCCCACTTTCTTCGGCGTGCGCGTGCGGGAGGGCGTGGACCTGACACCGGAACCGCCCACGGTCCGTCAAGCCGTGTGGATGGAGGCGGCGGGTGGCCGTGGCCGGGAAGGGGGCCTGCACCTGGGGCAATCCCTGGGCGCCTGGCATCGCCTGACACTGGACGCCTCGGTGCGGGCGCAGGAGCCAGTCCCCCATGGTGGCCGCGAACACCAGCACCACGACCTCGCCCTGGGACATCGCTGGCTGGCGGCCCCCCGTCTCACGCTGAATCAGCAGTTCCGCATTGCCCAGTCCCGGCGGGACGACATCACCACGACGCTGCCGGGCCTCTATCTGCCCCTGTGCTCCGCCGAGGAGTGGCGCCAGGTGGATCTCAGCTCCCGCGAGCTGTCCTGGAGCGGGCGGGCGGCCTGGGTGCCTTCCTTTCAGCATCGCAGCGAGGTTCTCCTCTGGGTCCGCCATCGTCGGCAGGAATCCGCAGGATTGGAGCTGGACCGCGTCCTGGACCGCCTGCTGCCCGCCGTCGGCCTCTCCTCCGGCCAGCGCCACCTCTTCTCCACTCGTCGGGAGGACGAGCGGAAAGCCTGGGGCCTGCGCGCCGCCCTGGAACAGCGGCATGTGCGCGGCCGCCTGCAGCTTGGCCTGGAGTTGGAACAACAGGCGCGCACCATGGCGGGCAGCATGTCCGCGGACAGCCTGTTGACCACCGGTCGCCATCCCTGGCTGCAGGTCGAGGAGCAGACAACCAATCTGGCGACCGGACTGCGTGACCGCTGGCATTGGTCCTCCGCCCTCGCCCTGGAGGGGGCGATGGATCTGCGCTACCGCTATTACGAGCTGAGGCGGCGACGAGTCGGCTTGTTCCAGCTGAGCGACGTGCCGGACATCGGCTTCAACCAGGATCTGCTCAGCCTCGACCCTCGTCTGGCCATCCTTGTGGGCGAGGGGGAGCCGCGCCTCGAGGTCTATTGGCAGCGCAGCCGACAGATGAGCACGGTGCCGGGTTGGTGGGACCCGGGCAAGAGCGTGGAATCTCTCTGGGACGGACCGCTCATCGCCGCCGTGGCGGGGGGCGAGATGGAGGGGCTTCTGCCCGCCCCGCTCGTCGACCAGGCCGGGCTGTGGGCCTGGCGTCCGGGTTCCACGCTGGATCTGCGGCTGGGCCTGTGGGGACGCCGTTGGGTGGATCTGCCCATGCCCTTCTGGACTGCCCGTGGCCAGGCCTTGCTGCCCGGCCAGCTCACACGTCCCCTGGACGCCCGAGAAGCCGGCGGCGATCTGCGGCTCGATTGGCGCCTGCCCCCGCTCAGAGGCGCGCTGCAGGGGTCGTGGCGGCGGACCTGGCTGGAGGGCCTGTGGTGGCAACCTGTTCCGGACAGCAGCCAGTGGATCAGCCGCCTGCGCCACCTGGACAAGCTGCCGGGCGTCCCCACCTTCTCCCTGATGGCCGAAGCGGGAGCATCCTGGTGCTGGGGAGGATGGCAGGTGGAGCCGGCCCTGACAGCGCGCTGGCAGGGGGAGCGTGACGCGGGGAACGCTCCCGGCTGGCCCGGTCGCCTGCCCGCCGCCCTGCGCCTGGACGGCGAGGCCGCCTGCCGGTGGCAGGCTTGGTCCGCCTGGCGTCTGACGCTGTGGGCGCGCAACCTGCTGGACGAGGATGCGCCGGAGGCGGCCTGGCTGACCTGGGCGGCGGATCAACGCGTCGGCCGCGTCGTGACCGTGCCTGCCGCCGGACGCGTGGCCGGTCTGCGGGTCGCCTGGAGCCGGCCATGAGCGAATCCGAGCTGCGCCAGGAGCTGGAGGCGGCCGCCCGCCTGCTTCACGCCCGGGGCCTGGTGGCCGCCTATGAGGGCAACCTGAGCGCCCGCCTCTCCCCCGTCGGCACCTCCCACCACCCGGCGCGATCGCTGATGCTGTGCAGTCCCGCCCGCTGCTGCAAGGGGGAATTGAGGGCCCGCGATTTCCTGCGGCTGGACGAGCAGGGCCGCCCATCGGGAGGTGGGAATCCCAGCACGGAGGTGGAGCTGCATCTGGGCATCTACCGCCACCTGCCGGAGGCGGTGGCCGTCGTCCACGCCCATCCGCCCCACGCCACGGCCTTTGCCTGCACGGCCGAGGGACTGGCGCCACTGCTGGTGCCGGAGCTGCACCTGCTGCTGGGGGGACCAGTGCCACTCGCCCCCTACGCCCCGCCCGGCAGTCCGGAGCTCTTTGCCTCGCTGCGGCCCTGGCTGGGCCGCTCGCCGGTCATCCTCCTGGCCAACCACGGCGCCGTGGCCATCTCCACGCGCTCGGCGCGCGATGCCGTCCATCTGCTGGACCAGGTGGAGCAGGTGGCGCGCCTCACCTGGCTGGCCAGGCAACTGGGCTCCCTGCGACTTCTGCCTGGAACGGCGCCATGAGCCGGCGGGCCCTCCCCCGCATCTTGGCCATGGCGCCAGGTCTGGCGGGCCTTCTGCTTGTCCTTTCATGCAGCGCCGCCCCCCGCTTCACCCGGCCTGACCAGCCCCTCCGCCGTCCAGGCCGCTCGGCGCATCTGGAGTCGCCGGCCCCGACAAGCGAAGTGGAGGCGCAGGCGGGGCAGGTCTGGCGGACGCGCGCCTCCTGGTACGGGGATGAGTTCCACGGCCGACCCACCGCCTCGGGCGAGCCCTTCAACCTGGGCGCGGTCAGCGCCGCCCACCGCGAGCTGCCCTTCGGCACCTGGCTGCAGGTGACGAACCTGGCCAACGGACGCAAGTTGGAGGTGCGGGTCAATGATCGCGGACCCTTCAAGGAGGGACGGGAATTGGATTTGAGCCGCGAGGCGGCCCGCCGGCTGGGCTTTCTCGAGGCCGGCACGGCCGAGGTGGAGGTGCGCGTGCTCTCCCTGCCCTGATCCCTACCAGGGCCGAAGGGCACCGATCAACTCCGCGGCGGTGGCCACGCCCTCGGCATCCAGCCACGCCTCGAATTCGGACAGGATCTCGCGGGCCCGCCGCGGCCGGGCGAAGGAGGCGGTGCCCACCTGGACGGCGCTCGCCCCGGCCAGCATGAACTCCACCACATCGCGGCCATGGTCGATGCCGCCGATGCCCACCACCGGAATGCGCACGGCCCGCGCCGCCTGCCAGACCTGGGCCACGGCCACGGGCTTGATGGCCGGGCCGCTGTAGCCGCTTGTGTTGGTGATGGTGCGGGGCCGGCGGCTGCCCAGGTCGATGGACATGCCGGGGATGGTGTTGATGAGGGTGAGGCCGTCGGCGCCGGCCTCCGCGGCGGCGCGGGCCATCTCGCCCACGTCGGCCACCTGGGGCGTCAGCTTGACCAGCAGGCGGCCGCTCCAGATCCGCCGCACACGGGCGACCAGGTCCGCGAGGGGGGCGGGACGGGCCCCGAAACTGATGCCGCCCTCCTTGACGTTGGGGCAGCTCACGTTCAGCTCGATGCCGGCCAGCCGCCGGGCGGCGGGCAGGTCCGCCTCCAACGCCTCCAGGCCGGCGACGACGGCCAGGTAATCCTCCGCCGTGCGCCCCGCCACGTTGACGAAGACGGCCGTGCCGCAGGCGCGCAACCAGGGCAGCTTGTCGCAAATGAAGACGTCCAGTCCCGGATTGGCCAGACCGATGGAGTTGAGCAGACCATGGGCCGTCTCCGCCAGCCGGGGCATGGCATTGCCCGCCCGCGGCTCGGGGGTGACGGCCTTGGTGAAGAGGCCGCCCAACTCGTGGATGGGCAGGAGACCGGCCAGCTCTTGTCCGAAGCCGCAGGTGCCGGAGGCGAGGCAGACGGGATTGCCCAGGCGCAGGTCGCCCAGGCTGACGCTCAGGCGGCTCATGCCAGGCCTCCCGGCACGAGCTCGGTTGAGGGAAAGACCGGACCAGTTTGGCAGGCGAGGGCGTAGCCCCCGTCGGGACGCGGCACGGCGCAACCCACGCAGATGCCGATGCCGCAGCCCATCAGGGTTTCCAGGCTGAGCAGGCAGGGCAGGTCGCGCTCCCGGGCCAGGGCGGCGACCGCCTCCATCATGGCGGCGGGACCGCAGCAGAAGAGTCGGGCCGGCCCCTCCTCCAGCACGTGCGACAATAACTCCGTCACGCGGCCGGGAAAGCCCAGGGAGCCGTCCTCGGTGGCCAGCAGGACCTCGAGGCCGGGATGCAGCCGGGCGGAGGCCTCCGCCGTGGCGCGATCCCGGTAGCCGAAGAGGAGACGCAGGCGCTCCCGGCGGCTCTCCTGCTCCTGCAGGGCGATGAGCGGCGCGATGCCCACGCCGCCTCCCACCAGCAACCAGGGAAGCGTTCTCCCGTCCTCCGCCAGGCGGTGGCGGAAACCGTGGCCCAGTGGCCAGAGGGTGGCCACCCTGTCCCCGGCGCGGCGGCCGGCCAGCCAGGCGGTGCCGGACCCCACCTGCTTCACCAGCAGCTCCAGCTTGCCGTTTCTGCTGCGCAGGATGGAGAAAGGGCGCGGCAGAGCGTGGCCCGGCACGGCCAATTGGGCGAACTGCCCCGCTTGGAACGCGGCGGCCTCATCCGGACCAGGCAGGATCAGGCGCAGCAGGAACAGCTCCGCTCCCAGCGCCTCGCAGGAGTCCACCACAAGGTCCTCATGGCATGGCCGGGCAGTGTCCACGAAGCTCCCCCTTACTCCAGGATCTGGTCCACGCGCAGGCGGCCCAGCTCCCCGAAGCGGCGCCTGAAGTCCTGCAGGCGATCCGCCAGCGGCTTGGCGGGTTCCGGATCGATGAAGCCCCCGCTTTCACTCAAGTGCGCCTCCTCCGTCTGCACAACCTGCCTCTCCTCGGCCACGGCCTTGGCCTTGGGCGCGGCCACCGCCACCTCCTGTCCCAGGCGCCGGCGCAGCTGGGCGGCGGCCGGATGGTCGGGGAAGTCCCGCAGGACACGGCGGAAGGTTGGCTCCCCCCACTCTGGGCGCTCCAGCTCATGCCAGGCGATGGTGCCGGCGGCCAGCAAGGCGGTGGCCGCCTGGGCCGTGGTGGGATGGCGGTCGGCCAGCTCCTGGTAAGCCGCCATCGCGCCCAGCAGGTCGCCTTCGCGCAGCCAAAGCTTCTCGGCCGATTCAAGCAGGACGGTGGCGCTGTCGGCCTCGGTCATGGCGCGGGGTAGACCCAGTCGGTCCCGTGCCGGGTTGGCGGCCGGAGTCTGCGGCCAGGTCTCGACCAGGCCGCGCAGCCAGGCGAGGCCGCTGGTGTCGGCGAACTGGTCCAGGCGCAGGCAGCCATAGGCATAGTGCAGGCGGGCCTGCTGCTCGCGGGTGGCGGCCTGGTCGGCCAGCAGATCGCGCATGAGACTGTCGGCGCGTTGGGGCCGGCTGAGGCGCTTGGCCTGGAACTCCGCCAGATAGAAGCGCTGGTCGAAGCGCAGCCCGGCCAGGCTGTCCGCCTCCGCCACCAGCCGCAGGCTGTCGATGGCCGGATGCCGGCTCAAGGTGTCCAGGACGGCGGTGACCAGCAGGGAGTCGTCCCAGCGCTGCCGGGCCCTCTCCTCCGCCAGGTGCAGGCTGTCTGCCAGCTGTGCGGCGCGCAGGCTGTCGGCCCGCTCCGCCTCCCGCTCCTTGCGCTGAAAATCGAAGAGGCGGACCCGGCCGCCGCGCCGGGCGTCGCGACCGCCCCGCGTGCCGTCCAGGGTGTCGGCGGCCACGACCGGCAAGCCTTCCCTCTCCTCGGTGGCCAGGGCCGGCGGATCCCGCTCCTCCTCCCCGCCAGCCACGACCAGGCTGTCCGACGGCGGCACCTCCAGCTGGCGGAGGGAATCGGCCCGCAGGCTGTCCCGTGTCGCTCGCAGGCGTGGCAGCAGGGCCCGTGCCGCCTCGTGGCGGGCGCTGTCCGGATCCAGCTTGACCAGGCGCACTCGAATGAGATCGTCCAGGCGCTTGATCTCCTTGTGCGTCTTGTCCAGCGACTCGAGCAAGGCCAAGGCGGTGGTGCTGGAGTCGGCCCAGACGCTGCCGGCCTTCTCGCTGGAGGCCCGCTTGAAGTAGGTGCGGGCGCTGTCCAACTGGTCGTCGGCGAAGAGGAAGATGCGGCCAAGCGAGTAGGCCGCCCCGGCCGAGCTCGCGGTGCGTGGGAAGTCCTTGAGAATGGCCGCCCATTCGCCCTTGGCCCGGCCCGGATCACCGCGCTGCTCGGCCAGCCAGCCCTGGCGCAGATCCAGGGCGTGCCGCTCCGCGTAGAAGCGCTCGTCCTTGCGCAGCTTGCGCAGGCGCCGCTCCACGGACTCCAGCCGCCCCAGGCGGAGGTTGTTGTCCAGGTTGCCCAACCAGGAGCGGAAAAGCAGGGAGAAGTTGGGCCGATGGCGCCGCACGGCGTTGTAATGCCCAAGAGCCGCCTCCCAGTTTCCCTCCTCCTCGTAGGTGGCGGCCATTTCCGCGTTGATCTCGGCCCGGTCGGCCTGGCGGCGGGCCGTCTTCAGCAACGCTTCCTGGGATTCGAGCAGGCGCTGGCGGGATCCCCGCTTCCGGTGAAGAGCGCTGGCCACGCGCAGCGCCTCCACCCGGTCGGCGCGATCCATCGTGGCCAGGTCCAGGCGGGCCAGCTCGAGCTGGCAGTCGTCCTCCCGCTCCAGGGCGAGCAGGGCCCGGGCGCGCCAGATGCGTCCCCGGGGGAGGAGGGGCGAGTCCGGGAAGCCGGCTTCCAGCTCGTCGAATTTGCGCAGGGCGCGGTGGTGCTGATCGAGCCGCACGTAGCATTGACCGATGAGCAGGATGGTGTCGTCCACCCAGCGCGACTCCGGGTAGAACTGCAGCAGCTTGGAACTGATGCGCAGGCAGTCGTCATAACTGGCGCGGGCGCTCTTGGCGCCGCTGAGGGCGTAGGTCTGCTCGCCCTTGCGGTAGGCCTTGTTGGCGTTGTAGTAGGTGTTGAAATAGGCCCCGCATCCCATCATGAGGGGAAGCAGGCCAAGGACAAGCAGCGGCCAGAGCAGGCGCCGCCGCCCGGAGGCGGGAGAAGGGGTCATGGGGTGGGGCCTCGCATCAGGGGGCTTCCAGCAAGCGGGGCAACCAGGCCGCGGCGCTGCCTTCCAGCCAGAGATCGCCGTCCACGGCCGCCGCGGGATCGGGATTGACGATGATGACGGGGCAGGCCCGGCGCCGCGCCGTCGCGAGGACGCCGGCCGCCGGCCAGACCAGGGCCGAGCTGCCCACGCCCAGGGCCAGGTCCGCCGCATGGGCGGTCCCATCCATGCGTAGCAGGTGCGCCGGGTCAAGCGACTCGCCGAACCAGACCACGGAGGGGCGCAGGCGGCCTCCACAGGAACAGGTCGGCACGGGATCCGGCGGGAGGGCGGCCATCGCCTGGGAGGCGCCGCAGCGCTGGCAGTGGGCCCGTCGGATGCTGCCGTGCACAGCCATGATGCAGTCCAGGTCCGCGCCCGCCTCGAAAAAGGCCTCCTCGAGCAGGCCGTCCACATTCTGGTTGACCACCGTCACCGATCGGGTCAGGGCCAGGCGGGCCAAGGCCTGGTGGCCGGCATGGGGGCGGGCCGGAGCCAGCTGTTCAAGACGCCAGCGGTACCAGGCCCAGACCTCCTCCGGCATGCGGGCGAAGGCCGTCGGCGTGGCCAGATCCTCCGGCCGGAAGCTCTTCCAGAGTCCCTGCGCCCCGCGGAAAACAGGCACGCCGGACTCCTGGGACAGGCCGGCGCCGACCAGCACGACCAGCCTCTTCGCCACGGACAACCTGGCCCGGGCCTCGGCCAGCACGCTCTCCTTCATCAGCGCAGCAGCAGCAGGCGGACATGGGTCCGGTCCCCGCCGCCGGTGCGCAGCTCGGCCAGGTAGAGGCCGGATGCGGCGCGTCCCAGGTCAAGGCGCAGGTCATGGGAGCCGGCCGCCAGGCGGCCCAGCTCCACCTCCCGCACCAGGGCGCCGGCCATGTTCCAGACCTGCAGCCGCGCCTCGTCCGCTTGCGCCAGGACGAAGCGCAGATGAGTGTCCGGATTGAAGGGATTGGGCCGGGCCTCAAGGGATAGGGCCTGGGGCAGGGCCAGGGGACGGGGCGCGACCCCCACCAGCGTGCCGTTCTCCAGCCAGCCCAGGAAACGCTCCAGGACTGTCGACAAGGGCAGCAGGCTGCCGCCGCCATGGACCGCCTCCAGGCTGACCCCCGCCACGATCAGGCGGCCACCCGCCCAAGCGGCATCCTCGCGGCGCAGGATGGCGCCCTGGTTGCCCGTGCCCCAGCGGGCCAGCAGGATGCTGCCGGCCCGCAGCTGCAGGCTGGTCGCGGGCAGTTGCTGGTTCCAGGCGCCACCGGCGCCGGCCAGCAGGATGGATTCCTGGTCGGCCAGGAGGCCACCCTCGCTCCAACCGCGCAGCAGGGCCGAGCCGCTCCAGGCGGAGCCGGGATCGGCCCCCAGCAGCGCGCGGCCGGCGGAGGACACGCCGTCCAGCAGCCTTTGCCCAGTGAGCAGCAGTTGTCCGCCCTGGGCCAGATAAGCGCCCATGGCGGCCAGGTCGGCGCTTGAGAGCGGCGAGGGCGATGCGGCGCAGGCCCAGATCACCAGGGGGTAGGCGGCCAGATCCTGGGGCGCCGCTGCGCCGGCGGCTTTGACACGCAGCTCCACGCTGTGGCTGCCGTTCAAGGCGGTCTCGTACCAGCTCCCGACGGAGGCGTCGGCGCCATCGAGCAGGAGGAGCAGCTCCTGGCGACCGACCTGGATGGCGCCGGTCGTCACCTGCTCCCAACCCGCCGCGTCCACACTGCGCAGGGTGAGGGGGTAGCGGCCGTTGGGCAGCGTCTCCGCCAGCGCCAGGCGGAAGGGCGGGGTGGCGAAGCCCTGGCCGTGGGCGACGGGGCCGGTGGTGACCAGGCCCTCCAGCACGGCGATGCCCGCCTCCTCCACCGCCAGTTCGATCCGCAGGCTGTCCAGGGAGGCGCCGTGATTGGTCAGGAGGAAGGAGACCTGCACCTCCTCCCCGGCGTCGGGCCAGTTGTCGCCGCCGCTGTCGGACTCGACCTGCCAGTCCACCCAGCGCAGGTCCTGGTGGGAAAAGTACTGGAAGAAGGTGGCGACCAGCGTGTCGGCCGCATCGCCGATGGCGGTCACGCTGACCGAGCTGGAACCGCCCCCATAGGGCAGGCTGGCCGGATTGCTCACGGCGTTGAACGTGCGGTTGCCGGTCTGGCCCGGGAAGATGTCGCCGGCGTCGGCGCCCATGCCCAGGTTGAGATGGCGCATGCCGTCGGCCTGCTCCAGATCGACCAGGAAATGGTCCTCGTCCGAATTGCCGCCCTGGTTCTCGTCCACGTGCCAGATGAAAAGACCTGCCGCGGGCTGGTGCAGGTCCCATCCGGCCAGGCGGCGGTTCTCGCAGAGGAAGAACTGCTGTGGCGAACCGTCCAGGTCGAGGCGGATGATCTCGTCGCTCAGATGGATGGCGGGCAGGCCGTAATCCACCAGCTCCGACGGGGTCGTGGTCACGCTGGACCAACCCAGGCGTTGGCGGCACCAGGCGCTCATGGCCGAGGGGACGTGCGCGTTGCCGCCGCTGCCGCCGCCGCCCCAGCTGCCCCCGCTCATCACACACCAGCTGCCGACGCCGCTGGAGCTGTAATCCGTGTCGTAAAGATCGGGCAGGTTGAGGGCGTGGCCGAACTCGTGGACATAGACGCCGATGGCCGACTGGGCCCCGCCCTGCAGCTCCGGCTGCATGGTGTAATCATTGATGGTGACGCCGTCCAGCACCAGGGACTGGCCCCACAGGCCCCAGCGATGGGACCAGATGTTGGTGGAGTTCCCCTCCTCCGCGCCATGGCCGCTATGCACGATGAGCAGGCCGTCCACCACGCCGTTGCCGTCGTTGTCGAACTGGCTGAAATCCACCTCCGGATCGGCGGCCAGCACCGCCTCGATCACCAGCTCCTGGCTGCGCTCCCAGCCCTGGTTGTAGCCGTAGTAGTCGTGCGGATGGGCCGCCTGGACCCAGGCCGTCACGGTGGAGAGAGTCGAGAAGCGGCCATAGGACATGTCGAGATAATAGTCGTTGAAGGAGCCGGTGCCGTGCCAACCTGGCTGGTTCATCATGTCGGCGAAGGAGCCTGGCGTCACAAGCGGGAGCTGGTTCGGATAGCGGATGAGGATCAGCAGCAGGTTCCATTGACCCTCCACCCGCGAAGTGCGGCTGGCGCCGGCAGCAGGCTCTTGCCGCCGGGCGGCCGCCTGGCGGGCCAACCAGGCCGGATCGGGCCGCAGGCCGCGGGAATCCTCGCGGGGGCGCGTCGGTTGATAGACCTCGCCGCGGGCCTCCAGACCGCCGTCCGCCGCGTGTCGCGCATGACGCCAGACCCCGGCCTCATCCATCAACACGGTGTGGCCGTCGCGGGCCACGGCCCAGTGGACGAACTCGTCCCCCGTCAGCTGAAACTGGAAGGGCTCGCCGCCGGCGCGGCCATCCAGCCATCCTGGTCGCGCGGGAACAGCCTGGGCCGGGAGCATGGCGATGAACAGACCGACAAGCAGTGCGGAGAGCGCGAGGGCGAAGCGAGGCATGAAGTCCCCCTGGAGTGTTGGCACAAAGCTAGAAAATGCCGGCCCGGCGCTCAATGCAGGCGCTGGGGAAGCGGTGCGGGGCCGGGACGGGGTCAGACGGGAGGCTGGGTTTCGGCCATGACCATCATCCACCCGACTCCCATGCGGGCGGCCAACAGGGGAGGCAGGCCCGGCCAGGCGGTGGCGGTCATCCGCTCGCCCACCGGCCGCAGACCCAGGGCTTCGCCCGCGGCGGGTGCCAGGGCGGCCGCCACGGGCACCCGCGTGCCGTGCAGGAGGCGCAGCAGGCGGCCTTCGCCGTCCACCACCAGGGCCAGCCGCGGATGGTGGCGTTCGAGCAGCTCCAGGTAGGTGGAGGCGGCGAAGTCGGCCAGCTCGATGGCGGGATCCCGGTTGGCCCCTGGCAGGGAGCGCCATTCATTGTAATAGCTGACGGCCCGCTGGAGCAGGATGTGCGCCAATGCGTCGCCACCCCCGGATTCCTCTGGTGAGGCGGCCTGGTCCAGCCTCTCCCTGAGGTCGTGCAGGCTGCGCTCGAGCCGGTGCAATTCGCCGCTCAGGTTGGACGGTTGGCGCTGATCGGCGGTGGCGGACCTGTCCGGCGCGGTCGGGATCCGTTCAGCGCGCAGGCGGCGCAGGGCGTCCAGAATGGGATCCGGCGCCAGCTCCGGCAGCGAGGGAAGATCCTCATCGAGGCAACGGAATTGACGCCGCCGGGCGGGAAAGGGAGAGCGGATTCCCGGGTCCTTTCCCTGCTCCTGCCCCATGCCTGGTCCTTCCCCTTGTTGTTCGAGGGCACGAAGCCGGCCACCGAATGGGCGCCGGATCGAGTGGCCGAACGCTATCAAACAATTCAGGAATTGTCAAGATGTCAATTCCTGAATGTTGAAATGTGTAGTTGGTACTTTGCGTGGAATGAATTTCGGAATCCTTCGCCCTGGGGGCAGGGAGAAGCCGGCCACAAGCAGTCTGTCGGGCTTGGACCTTCGATGGGATTCGCGCCCATGTCGCGGACCATTCGGCGGAGATTTCGCGTCGCGTAATGGCATTTACTCGCAAGAAATCTGCGTCGAAGGGGGCCGACAGGCCCGACGCGAGCGTCGGGTGGGGCGATGAAGACCGCGAAGCGGCCAAGTCCGACTAACTGCTACGGCGTGGCCGCAAACTCACCAGGGGGGCGGGGCCGCCTCCCGGTTGTGCGACGCTACAGGGCCTTCTTGAGACGCGCCATGAAGAGGCGCTTGAGCAGCTCCCGCTCGTCCGGCACGTTCTCCAGATCCACGTCAAGGGTTTGCATGAAGTCGATCAGGCAGCGGAAGATGCTGTTCTTGGTGATGCGCTCCCGCTTGTCCCGTCGATTGCGCATGATGGCCGCCACCATGTCCTCCAGCACCTTGTGTTGCTCGGAAGAGATGAGGATGGACAGCTTGGCTTCATAGGTCTGGTATTTGGGGATGTGATCGGGGGGCTTGCGCTCCGACTTCAAGCGCGAACGGACCAGTTCGTTCGGATAGAAATTCATGCCGCCTCCTTGCCGTTGCCGGCTCCAAGGCAAGCGCAATGCCAGAATCAGGATGTTGAGATCATCAAGTCCATCAAGGCCATCACTTGGTCGCTGCCGGACAGGGAGGCGGAACTTTGGAATTCCCGGACTTCCAGAGGGCAAAAGTTTCCGCTCCAGGCCTCGCAAGGGCCGGCCCGGCGCCGAGGCAGGCCCGCTCAGACCATCAGGAGCCGGCCCGCACCGTGGTCGTGATGCCGCCGCGGGGCAGGAAGACGGTGCAGACCTCCAGGCGGCGTGGCGCCAAGGCCCGGGCCAGGTCGTCGTGGATGCGGTTGGCCACGTTCTCGTGGAAGATGCCCACGTCGCGGAAGGCCTGCAGGTATTCCTTCAGGCTTTTCAACTCCACGCAGGAGGGACCGGGAACGTAGCGCAGCGTCAGACGGGCGAAATCCGGTTGGCCGGTCTTGGGGCAGCGGCAAGTGAATTCCGGCGTTTCAATCTCGATCCAATAGTCGCGGTCCTCGTACTGGTTGGGCCAGACCGCCAGCTCCGGCAGGGCCAGATCCTCCCGCCCGCCGCGGCGGGCGTGGTCGCCCGTGTAGCCTGTGCGCTGCTCCATCGCCTACTCCTTCTCTCCCAGTTCCTCCAGCAGATCCAGTTGGGCCGCCAGCCGTTCCACGGCGGCCTCCACCCGCAAGATGCGCTTTCCCAGGCTGAGGGGCAGAAAACCCCGCTCCCCAAGGGCGCGCAGCTCGCTCTCCACCCAGCCGCCCTCGGGACCCACCGCCAGGCACCAGGGCTGGCCGCGGCGCGGCCGAGGCAGCTCGACCAGGCTGGGCCAGGGGCCGGGATGGGGCAGCAAGCGCAAGCTCGAGGCGGGCAGCAGGCGCTCCAGCTCGTCCTCCACAAAGGGCCGGAAGCGATCAAAGACGTAGACTTCGGGCGCCCGGGTGCAGAGTGCCTGCTCCATGCCCAGTTCCAGATGGCGCCGCCAGTCGCCCCGATGCAGCAGGGGACTTTGGAAATAGGATTTCTCCACCCGGGCGCTGCGGATGAGCACAAGGCGGCCCAGGCCCAGCTGCGGCGCCAGTTCGAGCAAGCGCCGCAGGACGGGAGGCCGGGGCAGGGCCAGGATCACGGTGCGCGGCTCCCGGGCGGACGGGGCTGGAAGCAGTTCCTCCTCCAGGTCAAGCAGAAGCGGGCTGAGGGGATGAGGATCCGCGCAGAGGCGGGCCCAGCGCATGGCGCCCTCCACCCGACCCACGCGCAGCCGATCACCGGCCTTGAGCCCCAGCACAGTGGCGACATGGAGCAGGCGCCGGTCCCCCGGACCCAGGCGGAGGCGACCCTCCTCCACCTCGGATCCGCGATAGAGCAGCAGGTTCATGGGGGGCTCAGGTCAGCCCGATGAGGCTTTGGTGGCGGCGCAGCATGCAATCGTTCATGACCACGGCCAGCCCCGCCTCCCGGGCGCGCAGGGCCGCCGGCAGGCTGACCACCTGGTCCTGCATCCACACCAGGCGGGTGACCTTGCCGATGGCCGCCTCGATGATGGCGGGCGCCTCCTCCCCGCGCCGGAAGATGCAGACGCAGTCCACTGGTCCGGGCAGGGCCGCCAGGTCCGGCCAGGCCGGTTGTCCCAGCGCTTCGCGGATCATCGGGTTGATGGGCAGGATCTGGTAGCCGGCCGCCTGCAGGTAGGCCGCCACCCGGTGGCTGGGCCGGGCCGGATTGTCGCTCAGGCCCACCACGGCAATGCTGTGGATCGACTGGAGCAAAGTGCGGATCTCCGCCAGCGCTGGATTGCTGAAACCCGACATCAGCGTCCCTCCTCCCCTTCGTCGCCACCCAAGCCCATGGTGGCCGTCTCCAGGTCGAGAAAGTGGGGCAGGGTCAGGGTGAAGGTGGAACCCCGCCCCGCCTCGCTTTGCAGGACGATGTCGCCGCCCAGCAGCTGGGCCAGCCGCCGGCTGATGGCCAGGCCCAGGCCCGTGCCCGAGGCCTTCATCACCCCGTCGGTCTGCCGGCTGCGGCGGAAGCGCTCGAAGACCTGCTCCTGCTCATCGCGGGCGATGCCGATCCCCGTGTCCATCACATCCAGGCGGATGAGGCCCGCCTCCGCCCCTGCCCGCAAGCGGACCTCCCCTTTGGGCGTGAACTTGATGGCGTTGCCAAGGAGATTGATGAGCACCTGCTCCACCTTGGCCCTATCGCTCACAAAGGTCGACTCCACCTGTCCCGCGGGCAGCTCCAGAACGACGGTCAATCCCCGCTCCTGGGCCAGCGGCTCCACCTGGAGCACCACGTCGCGCAGGAGCTGCAAGAGATCAAGCTCCTCCAGCTCCAGGCGCATGCGTCCTGCCTCAAGCCTCGAGTAGTCAAGGATGTTGTTGATCAGCCTCAGCTGGTTCTGCGAGCTGGTTATGACGCGCTCCAGGCTGAGACGCTGGCGGTCGGAGAGATTCGATTCGCGCAGCACCATGCGCGTGTAGCCCTGGATGGCGTTGAGGGGGGTGCGCAGCTCGTGGCTGACGGAGGACAGGAACTCGTTCTTGGCCCGTTCCGCCTCGGACACGTGGCGGCGGGCCAGCTCCACCTCCCGCTCGGCCTGCTGACGGATCCGCTCCAGCTCGAAGCCCTTGACCATCTGGTGAGCCTGCGCCTCTTCCACCCGGCCGCGCTCCACTCCCAGCTCGCGGCGCAGGCGGTTGATCCAGAGCAGCCAGGCCAGCTCGTGGGCGACCGTGGCCGGCTCCCGCTCCGGGTCACCCGCTTGGCCCTGGCCCACCAGCAGCCAGGCGGGCAGCGGCGCCCAGTGCGGCACCGGCAACACCAGCAGCTCCCCGATCTCGCGGCGCCGGCATTGTTCGGCCAGCCCCGCGGGCGCCCCTTCCGTCTGATGGGTGGAAAGGCGGTGGCAGACGCCGCCCGGCTGGGCGTGGACCCACGTGGTCAGCGCTTGGATGAGTGTCTCGGGCAGGGGGTCGGCATCCTCGAAGCGGTCACGGGCGGCCCATTCCGGATCCGTTGGACAGATTAGCCAGGCTCCCCGGCAACCCGGTCGTCCCGCGCACCAGGCCAGGATGCTGCGCAACAGGGCGACGGCATCCAAGTCCGGCGGGAACTCCCAGGGCAGGCAGGGCGCCTGGTTGGCCGGTGGGGCGGGCGGGGGCGCGGATGAGGGGGAAGGACGCCAGAAGCGCCAGTTCATGAAGCGCCTCACCCTTGGGCCGGTTCGGGGAAGCCCGGAATGTTGCGCGCCTGCAGACGACGGACTGTGCCGGTCAGACCGTCCAGCTGGCAAGCGTACTCGGCCAGCAGGTCCGCCAGACCATCCGGACGCGCCTCCAGGCGTGCCAGGGAGGCCAGACAGTGATCAACCTTCTCCACGAAACCATCAAGCGCCCGGCGGCGGATGTCCTGGGCCGCGCCCAGGCTCTGCAGGCGGAGGTCGCCCAGGCGCAAGCGCTGCAGACGCACGCGGCTACGAATGCGGATTAACAGCTCCTCCAGGCGGAAGGGCCGCTGCAGGACATCGTCCACGCTGCTGCGCAGCAGCTCGACCCCGGGTGTTGCCCGGCCGATGGACTGGCCGGGCAGGAGGGCGAGCACGGGCGGACTGAGCAGGTGGGGCGTATCCCACAGAGTCGCCAGGCGCTCCAGGACAGGCTTGACATGATCCAGGCGGTCCAGGCAGCTGAGGAGGACGAGGTCGACCTCCGCCGCGTGCTCCGCCACCGTCTCCTCGCGCACCAGCTCGGCGCCGTGGAGCACCAGGTCGCGCTCGAGGGCGGCATCGCGTCCCACCCCCGCCTCCGCGGCCAGCAGGACCAGTCGTGGATCGTCAGGGTCGCGCGCCGTCTCAGGCCGGGCCGACTCTTGCAGGCTGATGATCTGGGCCCCGCAGGGATAATCCTCGAGGGCGACGCGCTCCAGTTGCTCCAGGCGCGTGGCGATGTCGCGGGTCTTGACCAGGCAGCTGTGGATGCGGCCCAGCCGTTCGGCGTAGGCGGCAGGATCAAGCGTCTGCCGTTCCAGGCCCGCCTGCAGCAGTTGCAGATAGCCGCTGGCTCCGGCCAGGGGCTGGGCCAGCTCATGGGCGGCGGCCCCCACCATGGCGATGCGGCTCAGGGCCTCGGCCTGGACCCGGCGGCGCTTGAGATAGCCGGCAATGCGCAGCTGGACCTCCACGCGGGCCACCACATCGTCAATGTGAAAGGGCTTCAGCACATAATCGTCGGCGCGGGCGGCGAAGCCCTCGGCCTTGTCCTCCAGCTCGCTCTTGGCGGTGAGGAGGATGATCGGCAACTGCTCCAGGCCCTCGAGGTGGCGGATCTCCCGCGTCAGGCCGAAGCCGTCCAGGCGGGGCATCATCACATCCAGCAAGGCCAGATCCGGGCGGGCGCCGTCCTTCAGCAGATCCAGTGCCTCCACCCCGTCCTCCGCCGTGACAACCTGGAAGCCCCGGTCCTCCAGCTCGAAACGCAGGAGATCCACATTGAAGGGCTCGTCGTCCACCACCAGGATCAGCCGGTCCCGGAAGAACTCGCCTTCCTGCCAGGCGGCGGACTGGCCCGCCGTCGTCTCCGTTCCACTCATGGCGACCTCCGCACGATCTTGACCGAGGCGGCGCTGAGGCGCAATTCGGCGGGACCGGGCTGGTCGCTTAGATCCAGGGGCCGTCCGTCGCGCCAGAGGCGCAGGTGCTCCAGGGCGTCAACCTCCACGATGACCTCGGTGGCGCTGTGGAACTGAATGAGAGAGTCGGCCGGACAGAGGCCGTGAAAGACGGGACCGGCCGAGGCGAGGACGCGCAGCCGGGCGGGGCGGACGGTCTCGAGGCTGACCAGGAAGGAGGTGGCGGGTCCCTCCTCCTCCAGCGGTGCGGTGACGGCGGGCAGGATGTCCGGCGCGTCGGCGGGCGTCAATCTGAACACAAGCAAGCTGGCGCCCCAGACCAGGGCGGCGGCCAACAGCAGGAGGAGCGACCCGAGGGCGACCTTGTGCCGCATGGGCATGGCGGACCAGAAGGAGGGCACGGCCGCCGGGCGGCCCGATGCAGCCGGCCGGGGCGAGTCCAGCTCCTCCGGTGGGCGTCGCGCCGCCGGGAGAGGAATGCGAATGGGCGTGGGGATGGGCGCCTCATCGGCGGCGGAACGCTGGGCGGGCGGGGGCGGCAGGTAGCCCAGCTCATCGAAGCGCTTGAGCACTTTCTCCCGCACCATGCCGATGCACTCGGCATAGGCCGTCAGGTAGCCGCGCAGATAGGGTCCGGGAATGCGCTCCCACTCACCGGACTCCAGGGCCTCCAGATAGATCAGCGCGATGTGGGTCTCCCCTGCCACCTGATCCAGCGCCACCAGCTGGTATTCGCGGGCCTTGAGCAATTCCTGGGTGAAGGCCCGCCGGGCCGAACTCTCCTCTGCCATGCGGCAAAGGTATCAAAGAGGCTGCCATTTGGGACCGGCCGGCGTCGGCCTCAGGTCGCGGGCGGCGGCCACCAGTTCGCGGCAGACCGTGGCCAGGGGCAGGCCCATCACACTGAAGTAGTCTCCGTCCAGGGCGGCCACCAGCAAGGCGCCTCCCTCCTGGATGCCGTAGGCGCCCGCCTTGTCCAGCGGTTCGCCCCCCGCCACATAGGCCAGGATCTGCTCGCGACCCAGCTCGTGGAAGAGGACGCGGGTGCGGACATGCCCTGTCCGTTCACCGCCTTCCCCCGCCGTCAGAATGGCCCAGCCCGTGTAGACCTCGTGCCAGCGGCCGGAGAGCTGCTGCAACATGTCGACGGCCTCCGCGGCGTCGCGGGGCTTGCCCAGCACCAGGTCGTCCAGCACGACCACCGTGTCGGCGCCCAGGATCAGGCCCTGCCGGTGGCGAAGGGCCACCTGGCGCGCCTTTGCCCAGGCCAGGCGCTCCACCTGGCGGGCGGGGGCTTCGCCGGCCAGCGGACGCTCGTCCATGTCGGCGCTGTCCACGGTGAATTGCAGCCCCACGCGGGTCAGCAACTCGCGCCGGCGCGGCGAGGCCGAAGCCAGGACAAGGGGCGGCAGCTCGGCCGGGGGACACAGCCAGAACATGGGATTCACCTCAGAATAGCCGCCACGGCGTAGACCAACAGGCCCGCCACCAGCAGCTGTTTGCAGAAGGCCGACAGCCGGGCCGCCCGGTCCCGCTTGGCCAGGCCGCCGCGCAGCACCTGCCGCAGGAGGAGCGGCGCCACGGCCAGGGCGATCAAATGCGCTGCCCGCAGCACAGGGTCGGGCGGCCCCAGAAGCAGGGCCAGCAAGGGCGGAAGCAGGGCCAGGACCGCCACCTGGGCCAGCAGCCGCTGGAGCGCCACCGGTCCGGCGGCCAGCACCCAGGTGCGTCGGCCCGCCTGGCGGTCGCCCGCCACGTCCTCGGCATCCTTGGCCAACTCCCGCGCCAGGTGCAGCAATCCAGCCAGCAGGGCCGGCACGAGGGCCGCCTCCGGCCTGGCGCCCAGGCCCGCCCAGACCTGCGACAACGCGCCGAAGCCGACACTGGCCGCGGCCAGGGAGGCGACGGCCATGTTGCCGGCCAGGCCGGCCTGCTTGCCCTGGCGGGCATACCAGCCAAGCAGGGCCAGGCAGGCGGCCACCAGCAGCAGGGCCTCCCAGGCGATGGCCAGGGCCAGGGCCAGGGCGCCCAGGGAGGCCCCCGCGGCGGCGCGGCGGGCCGCCCCCATGGACAGACGGCCGGAGGGAAGCGGCCGTCCGGGGCGGTTGATGCGATCCTCCGCCAGGTCGGCCAAATCGTTCCACAGGTTGCCGGCGGCCAGGGCCAGGGCCGTGCCCCCCGCCGCCAGCCAGGCCGCCCCATGAGCCAGGGCGTCGGCCTGGGCCAGCAGCGCCCCCACCAGGACGGCCAGGACCGCCATGAGCACGTTGAGCGGCCGGCAGGCCTCCAACAGGGCAGGAATCATGCCTGCTCCTTCCGTGGATTTGGACTGATCAGAATCGGTTGATCAGGCGCACATGCAGGAGGCCTTCCCGCCAGGCGGAGCCGGGAGGCAGGGCGTACTGCAGCTCGAGCTGGCCCTGCCGGATGGGCAGGACCAGCGCCGCGCCGCGGCCCTGCGTCTCGTGCCGGGTCAGGGCGTCGTCCCGCCACAACAGGCCGTCCCAGAAGAGGGCGGCCCGGGCGGCGGGACCCAGCAGCAGGCGCCACTCCAATTGGAGCAGGACCCACTCCCGGGCCCGGATCCCCTCGTCCCGCGTGCCGCGGGGACCGGCCAGGCCGCCCAGGAGGAACTGGTCCTCCCGGCCCGGCACGTCGCTTCCGCGGAAGCGCCCGGCCCCCACCGCGACGTGGGCCACCTGGCGCCGCCCGGCGGGCAGCCAGACGGCCCCCTCGAACCGTTGGCGATGCAGGTCCAGGTCGGCGCCGCGCGGGGGCAGGCCTCGCAAGGATTCGGTGCGACGCTGCACCAGCGCCTCCTCGGCCGCGGCCCGCCAGCCCAGGCGCGGGTTGCGCGGATCGTCCCGCCGGTCGATGCCGCCGCCCAGGCGCCACTCCAGCGCCCGGCTGGCGTCGATGCCCGCCCCATGATAGCCGTTGAGGCTGTCCGGCGCCAGGTCCCGGCGCAGCAGGGCTCCGGACAGACGCCAACCCGGCCGCGGTTCCCAGCCCAGGGCGAGGCCCAGCTCCTGCTCCACCCAGGTGGAGTCCTGCACGCGCTGGCCCAGGGAGAAGGCGGCGTCCACCGGCCAGCCCAGGACGAAGGGTTCGCGGTAGGCCACCCGCACCTGCTGCGACCAGCCTTCGGGTCGGCTGGCGAGGATTTCCATGGCGCGGCCCGTTCCCATCAGGTTGGCCAGGTCCAGGCTGAAGTGGTAGCCCAGGCGGCCCGCCTCGCCGCTGCGGCCCGGCAGCCAGGCCAGCAGGCCGTCGAAGCGGTAGGAGGGCAGCTCCTCGGCCCGCAACAGCCAGGCCAGGCCGTCGGGCGTGCGGCAGAGGGCGGGTCCTTCCAGGGTGCTGAACCAGCCGGTGGCGAGCAGGCGCCGCCGGGCGTCGGCCACGCGGGCCGGGTCATAGGGCGCGCCGGCTTTCAGGCGCGCCAGGCGTTCGAAGGTAAGCTGGCGGGTCAGCCCCGCATCCAGCACGACCAGCCGGCCCGGGCGGATCGTGTCGGCGTCGGCCAGGGCGGCGCGCAGGTCCAGGGACAGCTCGGATGCCTCGGCGCCCGGACCCGGCGCCAGGGTGATCTCGCGGATCTGCAACTGGGCGAGGGGCCGGCCGCGGGCCGCCAGGCGTTGCAGCCAGGCGCGCAGGCCCTCTTCCAGGCGACCGTCGCGCAGGACGGCGCCGGGCGGCAGGTCGAGGGCGGGATCGGGCAGCTCGGGCCGCGGCGGATCCAGCCAGAGCCGGCCCATCACCAGGCGCGGTCCCTCGTCCAATTCGAGGACGAGCAGGCGCGGGGGCGTGGCCGTGCTGTCCACCTGCAGGGTCCAGTCCAGGAAGGGCCGGCCCGCCTCGGCGTAGACAAGGGCGAGACTGTCCAGGCGCTCCTGCCAGCGGCGCGGATCCAGGGTCTGGCCGGCCCCAAGCAGGCGGCGCAGGCGCTGGGTGCTCCACTCGCGGTGTCCCCGCAACTCCAGGGTGGGAGACACTGCGAGCAGACTGTCGGCGGCGGCAGGCAGGACATGCGGCAGGAGAAGGGCCAGCAGGAAGGCCACCATGATCAGCCGGCGGCGCATCAGAAGAAGCTCTGGATCTGGAGCCGCCCCGTCTGCTGGGCGCGCCGCTCGGGCAGGGCGTCCAGTTGCCAGGAGAGGGTGAGGCGGGTCTGGCGGCCGATCTGGAAGCGTCCATCGAGGCCGGCCCGCCAGGTGCGGCCCACCCGGGCGCCGCCCAGCAGCTCGTAGGGGATGATCCGTTGATCAGCCCAGGCCTGCTGCCAGGAGAGGCGCGCCCCCAGGCTGCCTTTCAGGCCCAGGCGGCCGTCCAGGGCCGGCTCCAGGCGCAGGCGGCGCCCGGCCAGATCGCTGGGCGCGTCGCGGGCCGCCTCAAGTTCCGCCGTTGCCCGGCCCAGCCAGCCCGGCGCCACTTCGCGGGAGAACTCCCCCTCCAGGCGCAGGGCGCGGATCTCCCGGCGCTCCTGCGCTTGTCCCGGCATGAGTACCTCCTGACGGCGCGTTTCCACTTCAAGGGAGGCGCGCCCGCTGCCCAGGCGGTCCTGGGCGCGCAAGGCCAGCCGCCGCGTCCAGGCGCGACGCGCGGCGGCGATGCTGGGCTGCTCCAGGCTGCGCTCCTCCTGCCAGCGCAGCCGCCAACGCCGCTGGCCACCGGCCCCGCCCGGCGCCAGCTCCAGATCCTGCCGCGAGTGGATGCGCCCGCTCTGGGTGGAGTCTCCCTGGAAGGCGGCCGGCTGCAGGAGATAGAGTCGGGTGGGATCGGCCAGACGGCTGGTCTCCTCCGCCAGCAGGCGATGGTCGCCGGACCAGACGCCCCGCTCCCAGCGCCAGTCGCCCTCCAGGAGGAGGCGGGCGGCGCGGCGCTGTCGTCCGGTCTCCCAGGGAAGGGCGATGTAGTCGCCGTCCGGATCGGGCACGAAGAGGTCCGGGTTGAAGGGATCGCGGCTGTAGTCGCCCTGCAGGCTGTCCACTTGCAGGTACTGGGTCAGGCGCTCCGCCGCCAGGTTCTGCTCCACCTGGTAGCGCAGGGACCAGGCCGAGTGGTTGCCCCGCCGGCGGAGGTCGAGCAGGGCCAGGTCCCGCACGGCGTCGACGGAATCCGCCCCGGCATAGTCCAAGCGACGGTGGGTCCAGTCCACCTCCCCCTGCAAGTCGCCCGCCCAGCGCAGACGGCTGCGCCACTGGTCGGCCCGGCTGTGGGCGGCCCAGCCCTCGTCGTCCCGCCGCTCGCCCAGGCGCCTTTGCCGCTCCAGCGAGGCCTCGCCCGCGACGCCCAGGCGGCGCTCGAAGCGGATCAAGCCCTGGCGGAAAGCCTCGCCCGCCGCCCCGCTTCCCATCCGTTCGCGGCGCTCTCCTTCCCAGCCGCCGAGCAGACGGTGCCGCTCCCAGCCGTAGCCCTGTTCCAGCCTGAGGCCGTCCAGGCGGGAACGGCTGGCCGGAGCCTCCAGTCTCCGCTGGCGGGCCTCGCCCTCGCTGGTGGGGCCGCGGCGGGGCAGCCAGCGCCAAACGCCCTCCCACAGCCGGCTCTCCTCCTCGGCGCGGCGCAGCAGGGAGGCCCGCTGGCGCCAGAGCAGGGTGTCGCCGCCCCGCAGCCCCCAGGCCAGGTCGGCGCGCTCCAGGCCGCCGCCCCGGGCCAATCCATAGAGGCGCTCGAACTCGATCTCATCCACGTTCTGCAGCGGCCGGAAATCCGCCTGCTCGCGGATGCCCGCCACCTCCACCTCGCCGCGGCCCAGCGGCCGGGCGGCCGGCCAGGGCTGGGAACGCCAGCGCAGGCGACCCCGCAGGGCGGCGCCCTGGTTGTCCTCGTCGTCCCGGCCGGAGAGCAGGTTGAGGTCCTGGCGGGAGAGGGCGGCCTCCCCCTCCAGCTCGAAACCGCCCCGGCGCCAGGTGAGGCGCGTGTCCAGGACTTCGGCGGCGGTGGGCGCCGCCAGCGGGATGACGGGCGCCCAGGCGCCGCCCGCCTCGCCCTCGAAGCGGTACCAGACCCGGCCGCTGGAGCTGTACTGGCGCGAGTAGTCCCCCAGCCAAAGGCCCTGCTCGTCGCGCCCCAGCTCGCTGAAACGCAGCTCGTAGCGGTACTCGTCGGCGCCGCCGCCGGGGGGCAGCTCCGCCCACTCGTACCAACCCCAGCGGCCGGCCAGCGAATCCACCAGGCGCCACGAGCCCTGGCCCGCCACCACCCGCCGCACGCCGCTGCCCCAGGCCGCCGCCGCGCCGCCCAGGCCATCGCCCGCCTCGGCCAGCAGCCGCCGGTCCTGGGCGTCGAGGAAGGCGTCAAGGGGACGGTCGGCGTCATCCCGCTCCCCGGCCAGCCCCAGGCTCATCTCCACGCCCTGCCCCAATGGCGTGCGGGCCTCGACCCCATAAAGGGTGCGGGCGTAAAGGCGCTCGGAGTACTGGTACTCCACCTGGATGCGGCTGTGGGAGGTGATGGGGCGCCGCACGGTGAAGTGAAGCTGGCCCAGTCCGTAATCCATCGTGTAGTCCCGCTCCTCGCCGCGGCTCAGCGCGATGCCGTCCAGCCAGACGCGCTCGCTGCCGGCCAGCACCAGGATCAGGCCGCTGCCCTGATCGGAGCGCAACTGCCAGGGGCCCTGCACTCCCTCCTGTCCGGCGAATTCCATCCGGTGGAAGCGGCCCCGCGAACCGGCCAGGTGGGCTTGGACGAGGACCGGGCTCCCCCCCCCGGCGCCGCGGTTGTCGTAGCCCGCCCGCAAGCCGTCCACCGTGCGCCGGTAGTCCAGGTAGTCGCCGCTGCGCAGGTGGAGGTCGATGTCACCCAGCATGGCGCTCCAGTGCGGGCTGCGCACGGCCACGTGGATGCGGTCCACCTCTTCGAGGCTCTCGCTGCGGCCCTCGGGCTGGATGGGCGTGTTGCGGTCCGAGAGGAAGGCCTCGACCTCCACGTCGGGACCGATCTGGCCGTCCACCTGCAGGCGCAGGCCCGATTCCATGCCCACCTGGCCGCCCGTTCCCACCCGGATGCCGCGCAGGAAGGAGCCTGAGGTGCGCAGGCGGGAGCCGAACTCCTCCTCCCGCCCGGGCAGGCCGGCCAGTCCGGGCGGGGCGGCGAGGGAGTCCCCCGCCCGCCCCGGCACGACCCAGGGCAGATCTTCCCGCCGTTGGAGAGCAAGGTTGGCGGGCAGGGCCAGGCGCAGCACGCGGTAATCGATGCGGCAGGGGCGCCCCAACCAGCGCGGATGGAGCACCAGCACGCGCCCGGCCACCGCGTCCAGGCGATAGTCGATCCCTTCACGCAGCAGCTCCCCCTCCACGGCACAGGTGAGCGAGCCCGGCTCCACCGGCGCGTCGGGCAGCTGCATCTCCGCCTCGGCCGGACCTTGCCAGAGACGGTCGCGCGGATGGCCTCCTCCCGCCCGGATCGCCGCCGGGAGGGTCAGAAGCATGGCCAGGAACAGGGCCAGGAGAGAGGCTCGCGGCATCAGGGCGGGCCGTCCAGCGGGGTCAGCCAGAGGGCGGGTGCCCCCGAGCGGGCCAGGAGCAGGCCAGGGTCCTGCTCCCACGGGAGCCAGACGAAGTCCCGCGGCGGATGCGCCGCCAGGTCGGGCGGGGCGACGAAGGCCGCCAGCAGTGGCCCGCCCTGGGCGGGGAGGCGATCGAGGAAGGCCGCCTCGGGCCAGGACTCGAGCACCAGGCTGTCCGCCACGCTGCGCAACAGGAGCAGCTCCCGCGGGCCGCCGCGATGGAGCGCGAGCAGGCCCGGCTCCTCGCGCGACAGCAGCCAGCCGCCCTCGGTTCCTCCCATGAGCAGGCGGGGCGGGTCGCCGCTCTGGTCGAGCAGGTAGATGCGCTCGCCCACCGTCTCCAGCGAGCGCAGGCGTAGCGCCCCGCTGCGGGAATAGTCCAGCAGGAGGGACCAGCGTTCGCCGGGCCGCTTGACCGCGATCCGGCCCGCGCGGCTGTCCGCCGCCACCAAAGTGCGGCCGGCGCTGACGGCGAGCAGGTCGGGACGGGCCAGGTCCAGTCCGGCCGGCAGGTCCTCGCGGCCCAGGAAGGAGAGCTCCCGCGTGTACTGGCTGACGGCGCGGCGGCCGGTGTCGAGGATGAGCACCTGCAGGCCCAGGCGGGCGTCGGCCTCGCTGGGCCGGTCCACGCCCCCGGGTCCGGCCCCGGCGCCCACCACGGTGGTCCAGGTGAAGCGGGTCGGCGCTTCCGCGACTGGACGCAGGAGGAGGACCTCGCCCCGGCTGGGCGACAGGGCCAGCACGGCGCCGTCCGGGCCATGAGCCTCGAGGGCGTGGCACTCGGGCAGTTCCTGCGCCGTGGCGCGCCAGGATGTCGTCACCAGGGCCAGGGCAAGCAGGATCAGGATCGTCTTCGCGCACCGGAGCATGGTCGAATGTACCACGCGGGAGCCGCTCCCGGAGGCCGCCGGGCGACTGGTTTGCACATTGGCGGGGGAAGGGCTAAGTTTTGTCCGCGTCGCCTGTGGACGACGCCGCGGTCGCCCCGGCACGGGGCGGCTTGTGTAATGGGGCAGTAGCTCAGTTGGTAGAGCATCACGTTCGCAATGTGGGGGTCGTGGGTTCGAATCCCATCTGCTCCATCTCCCCACCGGCCCGGGGCGACCTGGGCCTTTTTCTTGACTGGTCGCCACAGACGCGGAGGTGATCCGTGGACGCTTACACCCGATTGGCGCAAGGCCTGCATCATGACCCCTTCGACCTGCTCGGCTTCCATCCTGAAGCGGGGCGCTGGCGCCTGCGGACCTGGGCGCCCGACTGCGCCGCCGTCCACCTGGAGGGGCCGGTGTCCCGCCCCCTGCAGGAGACGCGTCCCGGCCTCTTCGAGATCCTGCTGGATGAGCGTCTGCCCGCCGCCGCCTGCCGCTTGCGGCTGACCCATCTGAGCGGAGATTACTGGGAAGAGGGCTGCCCCTGGGTGCACCCGCCCCTCCTGGGCGAGCTTGACCTGCATCTCATCCACGAGGGCCGGCACCAGGAGTTGTGGAAAGTGCTGGGCAGCCGTCGGCGGCTGGTCGACGGCTGCGAGGGCGTCCATTTCGCCCTGTGGGCGCCGGGCGCCCGGCGCGTCTCGGTGGTGGGCGACTTCAATCGCTGGGATGGCCGCCGTCATCCCTGCCGCAACCGCGGCGCCAGCGGGGTTTGGGAGCTGTTCGTTCCCGGCCTGGAGCCGGGGGGGCGCTACAAGTACGAGATCCACGGGGCGGACGGACGGATCGCGCTCAAGGCCGATCCCCTCGGCCGCGAGGCGGAACTGCGTCCCGGCACCGCCTCGCTCGTGCCGGCGGACCCGCCCTACGCCTGGGGCGACGCCGCCTGGATGGAGGAACGGCGGCAGCGTCCGCAGCTGGACCGCCCGCTCAGCATCTACGAGCTGCATCCGGGCAGCTGGCGCAGGCCCTGGGACGGCCGGACCTTCCATGACTGGGGGCAGCTGGCCGACCAGTTGATCCCCTACCTGCTCGAGCAGGGCTTCACCCACGTCGAGCTCCTGCCCGTGATGGAGCACCCCCTGGACGCCTCGTGGGGCTACCAGGTGCTGGGCTACTACGCCCCCACCGCCCGCTTCGGCTCGCCCGACGCCTTCCGCGCCTTCGTCGACCGCCTGCACCAGGCCGGCCTGGGCGTCATCCTGGACTGGGTGCCCGCCCACTTCCCCAAGGATGGACACGGCCTCGCCCGTCTGGACGGCACGGCCCTCTACGAGCACGAGGATCCCCGCCAGGGCGAGCACCCGGACTGGGGCACCCTTGTCTTCAATTTCGGCCGCCGCGAGGTGCGCAACTTCCTCCTGGCCAACGCCCTCTATTGGATCGAGGAGTTCCACGCCGACGGCCTGCGCATCGATGCCGTCGCCTCCATGCTCTACCTGGACTACAGCCGAGGCGAGGGCGGGTGGGTGCCCAACATCCACGGCGGCCGCGAGAACCTGGAGGCGATCGACTTCCTGCGCGAGCTGAACATCCTGCTCTTCGGACGCTACCCGGGCCTGCTCTCCGTGGCCGAGGAGAGCACGAGCTGGCCGATGGTGAGCCGCCCCGTCCATCTGGGCGGGTTGGGCTTCAACCTGAAGTGGAACATGGGGTGGATGAACGACACCCTGCGCTACTTCGAGCTGGATCCCGTGCATCGCCGCTGGCACCACGACCTGATGAGCTTTTCCCTCATGTACGCCTGGCACGAGAACTTCATCCTCGTGCTCAGCCACGACGAGGTGGTGCACGGCAAGAAAAGCCTGCTCTCCCGCATGCCGGGGGATCCCTGGCAGCAGCGCGCCAACCTGCGCCTGCTGCTGGCCTGGATGTGGTGCCATCCCGGGCGCAAGCTCCTCTTCATGGGCGGCGAATGGGGCCAGACGGCGGAGTGGGACGAGGGCGCCCAGCTGGACTGGGCCGCCCTGGCACTGCCCGAGCACGCCGGCCTGCAACTGCTGGTGCGGCAGCTCAATGCCCTGCTCCGGGGGGAACCGGCGCTCTCCGAGCTGGATTTCGTGCCGGAGGGCTTCGAGTGGATCAACGTCCACGACGCCGAGCACAGCGTCTTCAGCTTCCTGCGCCGCAGCCGCGCCGGCGGGGAGCTGCTCGTCGTGGCCAACGCCACCCCCGTGCCGCGCCTGGGCTACCGGGTGGGCCTGCCGGTCCCGGGCTACTGGCGGGAGATCCTCAACACGGACGCCGCCTGCTACGGCGGCTCCAACCTGGGCAACGCGGGCGGCTCCCACAGCGAAGCCCAGGGTTGGGATGGCCGCGACCACAGCCTCGTGCTGACGCTGCCGCCGCTGGGCCTGCTGGTGCTCAAACAGGATGATCCGGCCTGAGCGCGCTGAAGTTGACCGGTCGGGATGCCGATCTACCGCCTGTCAACCAGGCTGGAGGGGCACCATGAGAATCCCGGCGGAATTTGTTCAGTACCGCGACCGTATTCGCAATTCAACCTTATGGAACCTGCGCCTGGAGGACATGGAGCGCGACGAGCTGCTGGCCGTGATCGGCTATCTGTGCGACCGCGCCGCCCGCAGCGCCCTTCACCTGATGCCGCCCGAGGTGGTCCGACCCCGCGTCAAGGCCCGCATCGGCTTGCGCCAGGGCTGAGACACCCCCGCTCAAGCCATGCTTCCGAAGCTGGCGCCCGCCCGGTGCCGGCTTCCACCGCTCTCCGCTCCGACCGGCTCAAGGCAGGAGCGGGGCGATGCTCCGCAGGATCTGGTTCTCGAGGGAGGCCATGGCGCGGCGGGTGAGGGGACCGGGCGCCTCGTCGAAGCTTCGCCCGCCCACCCGCGTCAAGGGCCGGATCCCCACCACCGAGTTGGTCAGAAAGGCTTCGCTGGCGCGCTCCAGATCGCCCAGCTTGAGGATGCGCACCTCCGCGGGCAGGCGCTCGTCGTCCAGCACCCGGCCGCGCACGATGCCCGGCAGGATGCCCACCTCCCGGGGCGGCGTCAGCGCGCAGCCGTCCACCACCAGGAAGATGTTGCTGACGGTGCCCTCGAGCAGGCGATCCAGCTCGTCCACCACCAGCACCTCCCGCTCGTCGGACTGGCAGGGGAAGAGCCAGGAGCGCCCCTCGCCCGGACCCGTCGCGTCCCAGTGGCGGAAGAGCCGGTAGAAGAGCCGGTTGCCTGTCTTGTGGCGGGCAAGGGGATCCAGGTGGCGGTTGTTGACCCGTGCCAGGCCGGCAGCGCAGGGGGCGCGGTCATCCAGGCCGGCCACCTGCATGAGCACGTGTTCGGTGACCTCGGCGCCGCGCAGGAGGGGGGCCAGTTCGGGATCTACCGCCGGGTCGCCGCTGGCGGGGGCCAAGGGCCTGCCACGGAAGAGGGTAATGCGCAGGCGGCCCTGTTCCAGCAGGTTGCCCGTGAGCAGGTGGTCCACCGCCACCCGCACCCGCCCCTCTTTCAACCGGGTGGCATAGCCCAGCGCGGCCGCGCTGAAGTTGAGCCGCGCCAGATGCTCCTCCAGGAAGACAGGGACCGTTTCCACGACGGGCAGGGTCTCGAAGAGGCTGTCGCCGTAGAGCAGGGCCGGGCTGAGGGCGCTGACCATCACCTCGTCCTGGTGGCGGATGCGGTAGTCCAGGATGCAGTAGCGCGGGTTCATGCCGGTTCCTTTCCGCCCCCGGCCACCGCCGCCAGGAGACGGTCCAAATGCTGCTCGGCGCTCTCGTCGGCGGGCAGGGGCACGGCCCGGCCGGCGCGCCGGTAGTGGGGGTCGCGCTCGGCGTGCAGCGCCCGCACGCGGCCGGCCCGCTCATCCGCCGGCAGATCCGCCAGGAGGGGGCGGGAGGCGGCCGCCGGTCCCGCCAAGCGCTGGATGATCAGGTCGAGGTCGGTGTCCAGGTAGAGGCAAAGCCCGGCCTCGCGCAGCCGCCGCGCCAGGCCCGGCCGGCAGGGCAGGCCGCCGCCCACGGCCAGCACACCCCGGACGGCGCCCGCCAGTCGACGGAAGGCCTCCTCCTCTCGTCGGCGGAAGCCTGCTTCGCCCTCGCGGCGGAAGATCTCTCCCACCGGGCAGCCCGCCACCCGCTCCACCTCGCGGTCCAGATCCTTGAAGGGGCGCCCCAGGCAGAGGGCGAGCAGGGAGCCCAGCATCGTCTTGCCGCAGGCCATGAAGCCCACCAGGATGATCATGCCGGCTCCGGCCCCGTGATGGAGGCCCAGCGCCGCTCGCCCTCCTGGAGGCGGCGACGCGTCTCCTCCCAGCTGTCGGCGCCGAAGACCTCCAGCAGGGCGCGGGCCGCCTCCCAGGCCAGCACGTGTCCGGCGATGACGGCCAGGGCGGGCAGGGCGCAGACGTCGCTCCGCTCACGGTGTGCGGAGTGGGGCGCCAGGCTGTCCAGCTGCACACTGGGCAAGGGGCGGCGCAGGGTCGAGAGCGGTTTCATGGCCAGGCGCAGCCAGAGGGTCTCGCCCGTCGTCATGCCGCCCTCCAGGCCGCCCTGGCGATTGCCGCCCCGACCCACCCGTCCCCCGGGCATGGGCAGGATGGGATCGAGAGCCGCCCGACCGCCCTGGGCGGCGGCGGCAAAGGCCTCGCCGATCTCCAGCCCCTTGACGGCGGGCAGGCTGAGCAGGGCGGCGGCCAGGCGTCCATCCAGCCGGCGGTCCCAGTGGACATGGCTGCCGAGACCGGCGGGCAGGCCGGTGGCGCGGCATTCCACCACGCCGCCCAGGGTGTCCCCCGCCTCGCGCGCCGCGTCGATGGCCGCCACCATGCGGGCCTCGGCTTCCGGATCCAGGCAGGCCACCGGACTGGCGTCGGCGCGGGCGGCCAACTCGCCCGCGGGCGTCTCGAGAGAGGGACGGCTGCCCGGCGCCGCTTCCAGGCCGCCCAGCGCCGTCACGAAGGCGCCGGTCTGCACGCCGAGCGGCTCCAGCAGCTGCACGGCCACCGCCCCGGCCAATACGCGGTTGACCGTCTCGCGGGCGCTGGCCCGCTCCAGGACGTTGCGCAGATCCCGATGCCCGTATTTGAGGGCGCCGGGCAGGTCGGCGTGGCCCGGCCGTGGCACGCGCACGGGCGCCCCGGCGGCGGCGCCATCGCCAGGCGGGGCCGGGGCCATGGCCTCGGCCCAGTTGGCGTGGTCCAGGTTGGGCACGACCAGAAGCAGGGGGCTGCCCAGGGTGAGGCCGTGGCGCAGCCCGGCCAGGATCTCCACCCGATCCTGCTCGATGCCCATGCGCCCGCCGCGGCCATGGCCCTGCTGGCGCCGCGCCAGTTCCCGATCGATGCGGTCCGCGCTGAGGGGGAGGCCCGCCGGCAGTCCCTCCAGCACGATGCCCATGGCGGGGCCATGGGACTCCCCGGCGGAAAGCCATCTCATGGGGTGGACTCCGCCGGTCCGCCGGGCGCGACCAGCTCCAGCTCGCGCCGCAGATCCTCCTCGGCGAAGGGGAGGCCGCTCCACGCCTCAAAGGCGCGCCGGGCCTGAGCCACCAGCATCTCCAGCCCCTCCACCGTCCGAGCGCCACGGTCCCGGGCGGCCGCGAGAAAGGCCGTCCGGCGAGGCCGGTAGACCAGATCGAAGCAGGCGGCGCCTGGCTGGATCCACTCCGGCGGACAGGGCAGCTCCGCCGCGAGGGGACCCTCCGTCCCCAGCGGCGTGGCATTGACGATGAGATCGGCCGGCGCGGGGAGGGGGTCCGCCCAGCCCAGGGCCGTCCAGCGGGCCCGGGCCGTGGAGAACTCCTCGACCAGGGCGCGGGCGGAGTCGCGCCGGCGGCTGCGCACGGTCACCGCCTCGACGAAGGGCATGGAGGCGAGGACGTGCAGCACGGCCCGCGCCGCGCCGCCGCCCCCCACCACCAGGGCGTGGCTGAAGGCCAGCCGACGGCGGGCCAGGGGTCGCAGGAAGCCCTCGCTGTCGCTGTTCTCGCCGATCCAGCCCTGCTCGGCCCGCAGCAGCAGGTTGACGCCGCCGATGGAGATGGCCTCCGGGCTCATCCCCAGCAGGTGGGGTTCAAGGGCCGTCTTCCAGGGCATGGTGACGGAGAGGCCCTGCCAGCCGGCCTCGTGCGCGCGGGCGAGGGCGGCTCCCAGCTCCTCGCGGCGGGACAGGTCCAGCAGGTCGAACTCCAGGTCGATGCCGGCCAGCTCGGCGGCGCGGCGATGGATGCGGGGCGAGAGGCTGCCGGCGATCCCGCGGCCCAGCAGGCCCACGCGCAGCCTGGCCTGGGGACTGGGGACGACGGGACGGGGAAAGTAATCGGGCATGGCCATCTCCTCCGCGGCCGCATCGGTGGAAGGGTGCTCAGCCCACCAGGCGGCGCAGGGTCTCCAGGAAGGCGGGAAAGCTGGAGTTCACCGCTTCGCCCCCCTCGATCACGCTCTCGTCATCCGCCGCCAGGGCCAGCACGGCGGCGGCCATGGCCATGCGGTGGTCGCCCCGGGCATCGAAGCGGCCGGCCCGGATGCGCTCCGGGGGTTGCAGGATGAAACCGTCGGCCCGCTCCTCCACCTGGCCGCCGAAAGCCGCCAGCATGCGGCAGACGCCGCTGATGCGGTCGCTCTCCTTGTGGCGGAGTTCACCGGCATCCTCCACCACGAAGGGTTCGTCGGTGGCCATGGCCACGGCGGCCAGCACGGGAATCTCGTCCAGCAGGCGGGGGATGAGGGGTCCACCCACCCGCCGGGCGCTGAGGGGCAACCCAGCCCTGACCCGCAGGTGGGCCACCGGCTCGGCGATGGGGCATTGCTCACCGGGATGGCAACCTTGCGCACCGCAGAAGGCGGGGCCGCAGAAGCCCTCGCCGGGGATCTCCTCCAGGTCGATGGCCGCCCCCCACTCCATCAGCTCGTCCAGGTACTGGCGGCGAAAGGGGTTGACCAGGAGGTCGGGGATGAGCAGTTCGCCTTCCTCCATCAGCAGCATGGCCGCCACGAAAAAAGCCGCGGTGGATGGGTCGGCGGGCAGCCGGACCTCGCTCCAGGGCTGGCGGGGCATGTCGCGGGACGACACGATCCACTCCCGCACGGCGCTCGTCCGGCCGTTGCTGGTGCAGGCGACCATCTCCGAGGTGAGCCCCAGCAACCGCTCCGTGTGGTCGCGGCTGGGCAGCGGCTCGCGGATGCGGCTTTCACCCTCGGCCTGGAGGGCGGCCAGGACGACGGCGCTCTTGAGCTGGGCCGACGGCACGGGCAGCTCATAGCTCAGGCCGCGCAGGGAACCGCCGCGCAGGCGCAGGGGCAAGCCGTCGCGCTGCAGCTCGATCTCCGCCCCCATCAGCCGCAGGGGGCGCGCCACCCGTTCCATGGGACGGCGGCTGAGCGACTCGTCGCCGCGCAGCTCCACCGGGAAGGGAGAGCCGGCCAGCAGACCCATCAGGAGACGGGCCGTCGTGCCGCTGTTGCCGCAATCGATCACGCCGGGAGCCCGCCAGCCACCGCGGCCGGGGCTGTCCAGGAGGATGTGGTCGCCCGTGCGCTCGACACGGACGCCCAGGGCCTGCACCGCATCCAGGCTGGCTCCCACGTCCTGGCCGTCGGGCAGCCCGATCAGTCCGCTGCGCCCCTCGACAAGAGCGGCGCGCAGAAGATGCCGGTGGCTGAGGGATTTGTCACCCGGCAGGCGCAACGTGCCGGAAATGCGGCGGGCGGGTTGGATGCGCATGAGTCCTTTCAGGGGATCAGCGGTCCCCGGAGTACTTTTCGATCCGCAAGACCTTGAATCGCTTGGTGCCGGCCGGCACCTGGATCTCCGCCACCTCGCCCACTTTCTTGCCCAGCAGTCCCTTGGCGACGGGACTGCCCACCGAGATGCGCCCGCTGGCGAAGTCCATCTCCTCGGGCTCCACCAGCTTGAAGACCACCTCGCGCTCCAGGCCCAGATCCATCAAGGTCACTTCCGTGAAGGCGCGCACGCTGGAGGTGTCCACGTCGTCCTCGTCCACGATGCGGCAGGCGGCGAGGCGCTCCTCCAACTTGGCGACCTTGTACATGAGCATGCTGAGTTCCTCGCGGGCGGCGTGGTACTCGGCGTTCTCCGACAAGTCGCCCAGGTCGCGGGCCGAGGCGATCCGATCTCGGATGGCCGGCTGCTCCACCTCGCGCATGGCCCGCAGCTCATCCTGGAGCCGCTGATAGGATTTGCGTGTGATGACCTGGCTCACCGGCGCTCCTTGATCCATTAAAAAGTGGCGCCGGCGGCGCCACTGGCGTGTCATGTCCCCACGGCGACTCCCTTTGCCGCCGCCCCGGCGGTCCGCGGACCTGTCGACGGGCCCCAACATAGGAATTGGCCTCCCTTCGGCCAACCCTTGCCCGGCCCCCCTGAAAGGGCCGGTCGGCTTCAGCCGGGAGTCACCATGCGACCCAGGGGGCGCCCACCGAAGATGTGCACGTGGAAATGCGGCACCTCCTGCCCGGCATCCGCCCCGTGATTGGCCAGGATGCGGTAGCCCCGCGGCGGCAGTCCCAATTCGCGCGCCGTGGCTCCCACCGCCCGCAGGAAGCCGGCCTGCAGCTCGGGCGGAGCCAGGCGGCTGAAATCATCCAGACTGCGGTAAGGCCCCTTGGGAATGACCAGCACGTGGACGGGGGCCTGCGGATGCAGGTCGTGGAAGGCAAGGGCGTACTCGTCCTCGTAGACCTTGCGGCAGGGGATTTCTCCGCGCAGGATGCGGGCGAAGATGTTGCTTTCGTCGTAATTCATGGCCGTCTCCGCTTGACCGGGACAACTTGCCGCCCGCGATCGGTTCGATCAAGTCCGCCGGTCGCTCCCGGTGGGCAGGGTGGGCAAGACCCGGGCCTGCAGCCACGTTTGGCCGGGGCGGCGCCGGCTGCGGACATGCAGGATGTAGAGAGGCAGGGCGGCCAGCAGCAGGCCGGCCAGGAAGGAGAGAGCCTCGCGGCCGGGCAGGCCGGCCGACAGATGCCAGCCCAGGCCCGTGCCCAGGCAAAGTCCCGCCAGGGGGTAGCCATAGCTCCAGAGGGAGGCGGAGAGCAGACGGCCCCCGGTCACGGCCACACGGACGCGCTGCCCCACCTGAAGCTCCACACCTTCCGCTTCGGCGAGCAGGGAGCGTCGCCCGGCATCCGCGGGCCGGCAGAAGAGGCGGGCGCCGCATTCCTCGCAGGCGGGACCGGCCGCCAGCTGGACCAGGGCCAGCAGGGGGGGTCCCGGCTGGATCTCCCGCACCACGCCCTCCTCGACCTGAAGCTCCCGGTCGGCGGACCTGTCCTTGGCTGGCATCCAGGCCATGGGCTTCTCCAGGTGGCTGCGCCGCTCAGGACGCGTCGACGGGCGGCTTCGGCGCGCCGTGCAAGAGACCGAGGGCGCCCGTGCGGCACTTGTCCAGCGGGATGAGGGCGGGATCCACCCGCTCATGGTCGATGACGGCCAGGTTCTCCCGCACCGTGATGGCGCCGTCCGATTTGCGGGCGCAGATGCCGCAGCCCAGGCAGGCCACCGCGCAGACTTTCTTGGCCGTGCGGGGATCGTCCTTGGATCGGCAGAAGACGAAGAGCTCGCGGTCCTCCGGGTGCAGCTCGATCACGTCCCGCGGGCAGGCCCGGGCGCAGACGCCGCAACCGGTGCAGAGGGCGTCGATCACCTCGGGCAGGCCCTCCTCGTTCATCACCAGGGCGTCGAACTGGCAGGCCACCACGCAATCGGCGCCGCCCAGGCAGCCGTGGAGGCAGGCCTTCTCGCCGCCCGCCACCAGGGCCTGTGCCGCACAGGAGGAGGGTCCACGGTAGTCGGCCTTGACGGCGGCCTTGCCCTCCCCGCCACGGCAGAGGACGCGGGCCACCAGGCGCGCGCTCTCCCCCGCCTCGACGCCCAGGACGCGGGCGATCTCGGCCGCCACCTCCGCCCCTCCCACCGGACAGCCGGTCACGGCCTTCTCCCCCGCCACCACCTTGACGGCGAAGTCCTGGCAGCCGGCCAGTCCGCAGGCGCCGCAGTTGGCGCCGGGCAGCTCGGCCGCCACCAGGGCGATGCGCGGATCCTCTTCCACGCGCAACTTGCGATCGGCCAGGGCCAGCGCCCCGGCGAACACGGCTCCCAGCCCCCCCATCGCCAGCAGGGCCGGCAGCACCGCCTGGTCCATCACTGTATCCTCCCCGCCACGGTACCCGGCCAGCCGGAGCTGGACAAGGCCTTGCCGTCGGCATCCACCACCAGCACCTCAAGCTCCGGCCGGGCCGCCGCCAATGCCATCGCCGCCGACGGCCCCGCCACGAACAGGGCGGTGGCCCAGGCGTCGGCCTCGGCGCAGGTGGGGGCCAGCACGGAGACGCTACGGCACCCGTCGGCCGGCCGGCCGGTGGCCGGATCCAGCAGGTGATGCCAGCGGCGTCCATCTTCAAAGAAGCAGTTCTCGTAGTCCCCCGAGGTGGCCACCGCCCGCCCCTCGTCCAGCGTGAAGCTGGCGAGCAGGGCGCCCTCGTCGCGCGGATGCTGGACGCCCACTGTCCAGCCCCGGCCCAGGACGCCCACTTCCCCGCCGGCGTTGACCAGGGCCCGTGTCACGCCGCCCTCGCGCAGGACGGCCAGGGCGCGGTCCACGGCCAGGCCCTTGGCCAGGGCGCCAAAGGCATAGTCGGCCAGATCGCCTCCGGCGTCTCGCACCGTGCGCGTGGCCAGCAAGGAATCCAGCTCCCGCTCGGTGGGGCGGCGCGGCTCGGACTCCCAGCCCCACAGGTCGATCAGGTCGCGGAGGCGAAGATCCAGCGCCCCGCCGCTGGCCTGGCCGATGCGGCGGCCCAACTCGACCAGCTGCGCCACCTCCAGCGATTCGGCGGTGTCGGCCGGCCCTTCCTCCACCTGCCGGGGATTGTAGATCCGTTCCAGGCGGGCCATTTCGGCGAAGGCCCGCTCCAGCGCGGCCTCCCCGGCCATATCCAGCGGCCCGGGCAGGCGGATCTCCACCAGGGTCCCCATCAGCGGCCGGGTGCGCGAGACCGGCTCCGGGCTGCGCGCTCCCAGGCAGCGACCGATCAGCAGGCCGATCCCCGCCGCCAGCAGGGCAAGCAGGAGATCGCGCCGCCAGCGGCGCCATGCCCCGGCCTGGCGCCGGAAGGGCTCGCTGGTGCGGCGCAGCATCTCAGGCCTCCAGCTCCACCAGCAGACCGGCCGGGGCGCACACCAGACGCTCCCCCGCCAGGCTGACGCGACCCTGCCTCAAACAGTGCCGGTGCCGGCAGGCGGCTTCCACCACGGCCAATCCGCCGTCCTGCACGGACAACGCCACCCGTCGGCCGTCGCGCCCATGGAAGACGTGCTCGCCGTTCCGCCCCAGGTCCAGGCTGGCCACATGGCCCTGCGGTCCCAGGATGAGGGCGCGGCGCGCCTGGCTTCCCTCCTGGCGCAGGTCGACCCACTGGGTGGCCGGCCGCCCCGCCCAGCGCCGGCGCAGGGC
>JAUXWS010000042.1 GCA_030685015.1 bacterium | reverse complement strand
TGTGCGAATGGCTTCCACGCAGGACGCACCCTGGCTACGTGGCGCACATGGGGGACACGACATGATGGCGAACCCCGATGCCCTGGCGCGTCCGCTGGACTTCAAGCCAGCCCGCCCCGTCGCCGGCCTGCAGCCGGGTCGGTCCATCACCCACCAGAACCGGTCGGTCTCGGTCGACAAGCGCATCACGGTGGGCAAGATCGAGGTGACCGCCGCGGCGGGCACGCCCGCCCAGAGCATCCGCGACCAGGTGGTGGAGGGCCTCAGCGCCCTGGCTGGCCAGGAGGTGGGGCTGGAGGACCTGGTCTATGCCCTCTGAAGCCCAAGTGGTGGGGCCGCCCACGGCCGAGCAGCTGCTGGTGGAGGAGGCCACGGCGGCGGGCTCCCAGCTGCGCAACCTGGCCGAGATCCCGTTCGTGCTGGGCGGCCTGACCTTCATCGTGCCGCCCATGAGCATGAGCATCAAGCAGGCCATCAAGCTCGACGAGATCGACATCCCCAAGAAGAGCGGGAAGGTCCGCCAGGCCACGGGCTTCGAGAATGCCGAGATCACCGTGGAGCTGGAAGTCTGCGACGAGGAGAGCCTGAACGGCACGGTGGTCCAGACCGCCATCGAGCGCCTGCGCGTCCTGCAGAAGCTCTTCCGCGACGGGCGCGCCAGCCTGCCCAAACCCGTGGAGATTGTCTCGCCCCTGACCGACCTGATCGGGATCCGCCAGGTCTACATCGAGGAGCTGAATCCCGAGGCTGACGAGGACTACGGCTTCTACTACGTGCACCTGAAGCTGGTGGAGTACGAGTCCATCAAGACCCAGCTGGAGCACCAGGCGGCAAGCGCCGGCGCGACCGATGCCGCCGCCGCCCAGGGCGCGGAGGAGATCGAGGGGAACGCCGCCCTGAACGAACAGCTGGGCTACGTGCGTGACCAGTTCGCCGTCGGCGTGCAGGAAGGCCGCACGGGGGAAAGCCCGGCTTTGGATCTGGATGATCCGGGCTACGACACCGATTCCTTTGGAGGGAGCTTCTGATGGACTCGGGCATCCATCCCCTCTTCGAGGTGGAGATCGCCGGACGGCGCATCGATCCGGTGGTGGCCGCCTTCCAGGTCTTCAGCCAGGCGATGAACGCCGCCGACTCCGGCCACCTGCTCCTGCAGGACCCCGAGGACGATGTCGTGCCGGAGCTGGCCGTGGGCCAGACAGTGTCCATCCGCTGGGGCTACGCCGAGGAGGCGGTCCTGATGCGCCTCTTCCACGGTGTCATCCGCGCCCTGAATCCCCGGGGCCTGCAGACGATCGTGCACATCATCGACTGGCAGACCATCCTCCAGGCCCGGGGCCGGGCCATCACGCGCACGTGGGACGGCGCCACGCCCCAGGAGATCGCCGGGGATCTCCTGGCCGGCAGCGGCCTGACCTTGAGCGCGCGCGTGCCGGACATCACGCTGGGGCGCTTTCCCGTGCATGGCCTGACGCCCAAGGAGGCCCTCCTGCAGCTCATCCAGCGGGTGCGCCGCGAGACGGGGGCCGAGCTGCGCTTCCACGTACGCGAAGGCGCGCTGGTGCTGGCGGAGCCCGACCACGCCCAGGCGGCCGTGCACGCCATCGAGACCGGCGTCAATCTGATCGACCGCCGCCCGGGCCGGCTGGGTTTGGTGGAGGTGGAGACGCTGGTGGCACCCGTCCTGCACAGCCAGGTGGTGACCGTGGACGGCGAGCGTCTGCACGTGGAGGAGGCCCAGTACCGCTGGCAGGGAGGTGGCCGCTTGGTCCTGGGGGTGGCGCCGTGCGCGAGGAGCTGAAACGCCTGGTGGAGCAGGCCCGCCCGGACCTGTCCTCCTACATGCGCTTCCCCGTCCGGGGCGTCGTGACGGCCGTGGACGCCGCCGCCTACACGGTGGGCGTCCAGCCGGACGACCCGGCCCTGGCCCTGCTGCCGCGCTGCGAGGTCCTGGCCGTTTGGGCGACGAGCGCCGCGCGCCTGGTGGTGCTGCCCTTTGTGGGCGACGGCGTTATGGTCGCCTTCGAGGGCGGCCACCCGGACAAGCCCTTCGTGGCAGGCTTTCTGACCGGCGCCGGTTCGGGCGCCCAGCACCTGGTGCTGGAGCAGGGCCAGTCCCGGGTGGTGATCGGCGCGGATGGGCTGGTGACGATCGAGTCGGCCGTGAAGGTGCACGTGAAGGCGCCGGCCGTGGAGCTGGGCGCGGCGGCGGCCGAGCAGCTGCTGAAGGGAAACACCTTCCTGGGGCTGTTCAACTCGCACTTCCACATCGGCAACAAGGGGCGGCCCACCAGCAATCCCATGGTGCCGCTGCCCCCTTCCGTGCTGTCCAACACCTCTCGAACAGAGTAGGATAAAGGCATGGCCCTGAACGCGACCATCCTGACAACCCTGATCCTCGAACGGACCGAGCAGCGTCTGGCGGGAATCGACCCACGGGACCCGGCCAATGGTCCAGAGATGGATCGCTTGAGCACGCTGGCCCTGGCCGAGGCGATCATCGAGCACATCCAGGCGTATGCCGAAGTGGCGCCCGGAATCCCGGTGTCAACGAGCGGGATGCCGCCCAATACTCCCCTTGAGCAGACCGGGGCCACGACCAGCCCGGGGGTGATCCAGTGAACCGATTCCTGGCGCGGGACCTGGCCTTCGATGCCGATGGCGACCTGGTGGTGGCGCCCACGGGCGACGTGCAGGTGGCCCGGGACGAGGACGTCCTGCGCCAGGACATCCTGGACCGCCTGGCCTGTCTGCCGGGCGAGCTGCCCGCCCACCCGGAGTGGGGCTGCCGCATCAAGAGCCTCCTGGGCGCGCCGGACACGCCCCGGACGCGCATGCTGGCCCTGCGCCATCTGCGCGAGGCCCTGGAGGACGACGCCCGCGTGGAGGACGCCAGCATCAACATCCAGCAGATCGGGTTCACGCCCGAG